>JAHCBA010000027.1 GCA_019634625.1 Verrucomicrobiia bacterium | reverse complement strand
ATGGAAGTGGTTGGACATCATGCAGAAGGTGATGATGTCGATGTCGCAGAATCGGGCGAGGTGGTGGAGGATGTTGATGAGCTTGTGTCTGGCGGA
Organism: Verrucomicrobiia bacterium; assembly: GCA_019634625.1. Lineage (NCBI taxonomy): Bacteria > Pseudomonadati > Verrucomicrobiota > Verrucomicrobiia > Verrucomicrobiia bacterium. Next base: position 83,499 of record JAHCBA010000027.1, on the reverse strand, counting down.
GTCGTCGAGGAGGGGAAGGCGGCCGGCGACGCGGGACATGCAGTGGTACGTCGCCGGGAGGGAGGGGTCGGCTTTGATTCGGGGGGTTCTCATGAGGTGGGTGCGTATGGTGCGGAGTTATCGAAGGCTCAAGGAATATGGTGAGCAGTGCAGCATTGGTGTCAATGCTTTATTAGCCTGACAAATTAAAAGCTATGTCAGTTTTTATTTGCCTGCCTTTTTAATTGTTGGAAGGACTGCCCGGCCCCGTCAAGCCGTTGGTGTTGGAATTGCATCGTGCTCCGCCCGGTCTTCGCCTGAATATCGGGCGGTTCTTTGCCTCCTTGCCCAGGAGAGAATCACCCCGTCTGCCACCGACACCGTAGCCCTGCGCACCGTCCCAGAAGCGAACCTGGCCGGCATCCGGCGGGTGAAAGTCAACCTTCTTGATTCCATGCGCATCGCATACCTCCGGATGCGCTGGCTGTAGTATGGCGACTCCATCGGTAACGCCCTTCAATCCCTTGCCCGCGGACTCAACGAAGTGACAGCCCCCCGATGTATGAGCCATCGAGAGGTCCTCTCCAACGCTGCCGGCTTGTACCCCGGCGGGGAGGCGGCTTTCATGCCGGGCATGCCCAACACCCTCAGCAAGTTCGCGAACCTGGCCGGAGCCGTTTTGCTTGGCCTGGCCTCCACGGCCTTGCCGGCAGAGATGAATGTGTACTTCGGGACCTACACCGGCGGCAAGAGCGAGGGGATCTACCGGAGCCAGTTCAATTCCCGATCCGGCGCGCTCTCCGAACCCCGACTCGTCGCCACCACACCCAGTCCTTCGTTCCTCGCCTTTCATCCCGACGGACACCGGCTTTACGCGGTCAATGAACTCGGCGAAACCGAAGGGCAACCGGGCGGTGCGGTGAGCGCCTTCGATGTGGATCCGTCGTCTGGTGCGCTGACTCCCCTTAACCGCCGCCCCAGCGGAGGCCCACATCCCTGTCACCTGGTGGTGGACCGCAGCGGGCGCTGGGTCCTGGTGGCAAACTACAGCGGCGGCAACCTCGCCGTCCTTCCGATCCTCGAGGACGGCGCCCTGGGCAACCCCTGGCAAATGGTGCAACACCGCGGCTCCAGCGTGAATCCGCAGCGCCAGAAGGCGCCCCATGCCCATTCGATCAACCTCGATGCCGCCAACCGGATCGCGGTGGCTGCCGATCTCGGTATCGACAAGCTGATGATCTACCGCTTCGAACCGGCTGTGGGTTCCCTCGCCGCCAACGACCCGCCCTACGCCGACCTCTCCCCGGGTTCTGGTCCGCGCCATTTCGCCTTCCATCCCCGCGGCCGCCACGCCTTCGCCATCAATGAGCTCCTCTCGACCCTTTCGTCCTTCCGCTACGATCCCCGTGGCGGCGCCCTGACCCCGATCGAGACGGTCACCACGCTGCCAGCAGACTTCACCGGGAACAACAGTACCGCCGAGATCCAGGTTCATCCCTCGGGCCGGTTCGTCTATGGTTCCAACCGTGGTCACGACAGCATCGCAGTGATGCGGTTTGACCGTCGTCGCGAACGACTGACCTGGGTCGGTGCCACCCCCACCGGAGGACGCACGCCCCGTAATTTCGGCATCGACCCGACCGGACGCTGGCTGCTGGCGGCCAATCAAGGCTCGGATTCCGTGGTGGTGTTCCGCATCGATGCACGAACCGGCACTCTGACCCCGACCGGCCAGAGCATCACCGTGGGCACCCCGGTTTGCGTGAAGTTCCTGCCGCGGCGCTAGCCCCCCCTCCATCCCGCCCCCGAATTGCGGCAGCTCGCCCCGGGATTCGCGCAACTCGCCCCTCAGACATCGTTGAGTCGGAGGCCGTCGGGCACAAAGACCCGGCTTTCACCGAGCAGTCCCGTACCGAGCGGGCATTGTGCGCGTGATGCATGAATGCAAATCACACAGTCCATTAAACCACCTGCAACTCCAGGCGAGTTTCACGCTCCATGATTTCCGGCCCTTCCAACACCCCAACCCGTTCTGCCGTGGCGGTCAGCACCGCCCTGGCGGCCCTCCTGGCATCCACGCACGACGCCGCCGCGCAAGGCTGTGTCGCCGTCCGCGGCGGTGGGCTCTGCTCCCTGAACCACGCCCACCAGGGCGACCACGCCATGGTGGATGGCGACTGGGAGGTCTCGCTGTCCTACCGCTGGCTGCATTCCTTCCGGCACTTCGCAAGCGACCGGGAAACGCGCAATGCGGCCGGGCTCACCCGGGTCGAGGCGGGGACGGAGGTCATCAATGACTCCCATTTCTTCGATGTGGGCGTGAGCTACACGTTCTCCCCGCGCTACAGTGCCAGCCTGGTGCTGCCCTTCGTGTACTCGGACCGGTCGTCGCTCTACGAGCACAGCGCCGGCGGACGCCACCACACCCAGGCGGGCGGCCTCGGCGATCTGCGATTGTCCGGTTATGCCTGGGTGATTGACCCGGCCACGGCCCCCAAGGGGAACATTCAGTTCGGTCTCGGCATGAAATTTCCGACCGGCGACTACAAGGCCACCGACACCTACCAGACCGCCCGCGGACCGGAGGTCCACTACGTCGATCAATCCATCCAGCCCGGGGACGGCGGCTGGGGATTCTCCACCGAAATGTTCGGGTACCAGCGGATTGCCGACCGCCTGTCGGCCTATGTCCAGGGCTTCTACCTCTTCAACCCGGAAAGCGAAAACGGCGTCTCGAGCCGGACCAGCAATTTCCGGGGCAAGACCTATCAGGCCCTGCTGAATGGCGCCGCCGCCGGCAATGCCACCGCCATCGCGCGTCTGGATCGCGCCGAGTCGCTCGGGTATGCCAACTACAAGTCCCTTGAGGACAACATGTCCATCGCCGACCAGTACATGGTCCGGGGCGGTCTCAGCTACCTCCTCTGGCCCAAGTACAGCACCATCCTCAGCCTGGGTGGACGCGTGGAAGGCGTGCCGTCGGAGGATCTTCTTGGGACCTCGGATGGGTTCCGGCGTCCGGGCTACACGGTTTCGATCGAACCGGGCATCTCCGCGAGCTACAGCCGCTACACGCTGGCGGTGACCGCGCCGGTGGCCCTCTATCGCAATCGCATCGCCAGCGAACCCGACAAGCGTTGGGGCGAAATCACACAACTCGGAACGGTCCCGGGCGACGCGGCCTTCGCGGACTACGTCATCACCGCGGCCTTCTCCTTCCGCTTCTAGCAGACGTCAACTTCGGTGCCCCGGGGATCAGGGTCCGCGCACTGCCCAGGCGCGGGAACCCAGGTGGTGTGGTGGTCCCCGGGGCGCCCTTTCCCCTCCGCGCCGGGCGTCCGTTCGCCGAGGGATTCCGGTCCTCCCCGGACGGTCACTCCGCCACCGTGTCCGGCAGGTGTTTCAACCCGGCGAGCGTCGGATCCACCTTCACTGCGATCCGACCATCCCGAATTTCGATCCGCCGCGGGGTCAGCGCCGCAATCTCCGGATCGTGGGTGACAATGATGATGGTCCTGCCCTCCCGATGAAGTTGCCGGAAGGTTTCCAGGATCATCTCGCCCGTGTGGGAATCCAGGTTGCCCGTCGGTTCGTCGGCGAAGATCAGCCGGGGATCGTTCACCAGGGCCCGGGCGATCGCGACGCGCTGCTGCTGTCCGCCGGAAAGCTGGGAGGGACGATGCCGGGACCGGTTGTCGAGCTGGACGGTCCTGAGCGCGTTCATCGCCCGGTCATGCCGTTCCCGGGAGTTGTGGCCCGCGTAGATCATCGGCAGCTCGACATTCTGCAGGACGTTCAGTTTGGGAAGCAGATTGAAGAACTGGAACACGAACCCGATCTTCCGGTTGCGGATCTGCGCCAGTTCCCGGGCGGACGCCCCCTGAATCTCCACCCCGTCCAGGCGGATCGTGCCCCCCGAGGGCGTGTCCAGACACCCGAGGATGTGCATCAGCGTGGACTTGCCGCTGCCGGACGGCCCGATGATGGAGATGAACTCCCCCTCGTCGATGTCCAGCGAGACCCCGTCCAGCGCACGGATCTCCTCGCCGCCGAGCTGATACACCTTGGTGATGTCGCGAAGTTCGAGCAGGGCCATGGGACTCCCGGGTGAAGGATGGTGAAGCGAGCGGTCGGGAAACCGGAGGAGGACGATCAGGTGCCGGACCGGGCCCCGGCCGGACGGGGAGCCGCCTTGCCGGGCTGGGCTCCGCCCGCCGCCGCGCCCCCCGGCCTGCCGCCCCCCGCCTGCGACATCGCCGGCAAACCTCCCGGCACCTGGGCCGACACCCCACCCGGAGGTTCCAGCAGCACCACGTCCCCGGGCGCCAATCCCTCCTGGATCTCGGCCACGAAGAAATCCGACACCCCCACGGTCACCGTCCGGCGCTCCACCGAGGTCCCGGAGCGAACGTAAACATAACGCTCGCCCGCCTCGCTGAAGACAGCGGCCAGAGGCACCGTGAGCACCCCTTCCGCCATGGCCACCGGAATCGACACGGTCGCCGTCATCCCGGGCTGCACCCGGGCGTCCACGTCCTTGAGCACGATCCGGGTCGCATACCCCTTGATCTGGTTCCGGATGGTCGCCTGGGGCGCGATCCGCTCGACCATCCCGGCGATCCGCAGCCCGGGGATCGCATCGACGGACACGTTGACCTCCAAACCGCCGCGAAGATGCGTCACATCGGCCTGGTTCACATGCGCGTTGATCACCATGGAACTCAGATCCGCGATCGTCAGCACCTCGGTCCCGCTGTTGAACCCGCCGGAACCGGACACCGCCTGGCCGACCGAGACCGGACGGGTCAGCACGGTGCAGTCGAAGGGCGCCTCGATCCGGGTCTTGAGGAGCCGTTCCTGCGCGAGATCCAGCTCCTTCTCCGCGCGCTCGATCGAGTTCATGGCCAGCTCGTGATCCTTCATCGAGGATTCATACCGCTGGAAGCTGTTCTCATACTCCTGGCGCGACAGCAGGTTCGCCTCGAACAACAGCTTGTTCCGCTCGTAATCCCGGTTTGCCTGCTCCATCGCGATGCGGGCCTTGCCGAGCTGCAGCTTCGTACTCTCGATCTGATTCCTCCGTGTCTCCGCCTCGATGGCCAGATCCCGATCGTCGAGCGCGAAAAGCAGGCCTCCTCGGGGCACCCGGTCACCCACATCCACCGGCAACTCGCTGATCCTCCCGTTCACTTCCGGCCGCACCGACACCTGCTCCGCCGGCCCGATCTCCCCCGCCACACTCACCACGAACCGGACATCGCCCCTCTCCACCGTGGCCATGCTCGGGCCCACGCCGGACGCGGCACCCCCTGCCAGTGATCCTTCCGTCCTCGAACGATTCCAGAGGAAAATCCCCGCGCCGATCACCCCAACCACCAACACTGCAATCAAGGCCGATCTCATGAAAAGTGGGCCGAAACTAGGATGGGACCCCACGCCGTGCAAACGCAGAATTGACAAAACTACGCATGCGTAGCGGTTCGGGAACGACTCCTGCGTGACCGCAGCCCGCCCAGATGCTAATTCCCTCCGCTCATGGCGCCGCGCCGGTCCCCGGGCCGAAGCCGGGCGAAAGCCCCGGCTGACCTCCTCCTTTGGGCCGTCGCGATCGCCATCGCCGGCGGACTGGCCTGGGTCTGGTGGCATTCCGTCCATCCCGCCCCCGAGGCCACTCCCCCACCCGCCCGCCCACTCCAGACCGCCGACCGTCCCGCGGATCGTCCCCGGACGTCTTCCCCCCCGGCCCAGACCCTGCCCCAACCCTCCCCACCGTCCCAGACCTCCCCGCCGCCGCAAACCTTGGGACCGTCTCCCATCCCTCCCACCCCCACCGCCCCGCCCCCGGCCACCGTGGTGACGACCGTCCCGCCGCCGATCGTCCCACCGCCCATCCGTCCGCCCGAAGCCGACTCGCCCCTTCCCCCTCAACAGCTTGAGATCCTCCGTGCCCAACTGGCCCTGGAACGGCACGGGATCTCCGCCGGTTCCCACGACGGGGTCATCGGCTCGCAGACGCGGGCGGCAATTCGCGCCTTCCAGGAGGCGACGGGTCTGCCCGTCACCGGCCATCTCGATGCCGCGACTCTTTCCCGCCTCGATCCCCCGTCCTCATGGGCCTGGGACTACACGGTCACGGCGGCGGACCTGGACCGGCTGACGCCCGTGCCGCGCACCTGGCTCGGCAAGTCTTCCCGGGAAAGCCTCGACTACGAGACCCTCCTCGAACGGGTCGCCGAGATGAGCCATTCGCACCCCCGGCTGGTCCGTCAACTCAACCCTGGAATCGACTGGAACCGGGTCACCCCGGAAACGGTCCTTCGCCTGCCCCAACCCGCCCCTCCCGCCGGCCGATCCAAAGCCGCCTATGTGGTGATCCGGTTGGAGGCCAAAATCCTCCGTGCCTACGACGGACAGGGCAATCTCCTCGCCCATTTCCCGTGCAGCATCGCCCGGCGCGTCGAAAAACGGCCGGTCGGACTCCTTCATGTGGCGGTGCTGGCGCCCAATCCCAATTACCGGTTCGATCCCGACCTGTTCCGGGATTCCGAAGAGGCCCGGCAGATCGGCCGGCCCCTCATGATCCCCCCGGGTCCCAACAACCCGGTCGGCACCGCCTGGATCGGCCTCGATCGGCCCGGCTACGGCATCCACGGCACCCCCAACCCGGAGGATGTCGGGCGTACCGAGTCCCTCGGCTGTTTCCGTCTGGCCAACTGGAATGCCCAGCGCCTGCTCGCCATGGCCTGGGTCGGCCTGCCGGTCTATGTGGAACCCTGAGCGGGCCCGCCCTTTCCTGCGCCCAGCCGGCACAACCCGTTCTCTTCCGCCCCGAGCGCCGCGTTGAATTTCGCGCTCAGATTCTGGAAGGCGATCCATGCCGTAAGCGCCACAATGCCGTCCTCATCGAAGTGTGCGCGCAGCGCCGCCAATTGTTCGTCGGTAACCCGTCGCGCGGTGTCCGTCATCGACTCCGCGTAGTCCAGCGCAGCCCGTTCCCGATCGGAATAGAGCGCGCTCTCCCGCCATCCATCGACCGCCTCCGCCTTCTCCGCCGACCCGGCCGCTTTCAGAAGATTGTAGGCATTGAGGTCCACACAGAAGGCACACCCGTTCATCTGCGCCACCCGCGCCGAGACCAGGCTGCGCAGCGCCGCATCCACCGGAAAACGTCGCCGCTGGAACAACCCCAGCATCGCCAGCATCCCGGCAAAATGCCCCGGCAACCGCCCCCACAACCACGACGGCGACAACGTCTTCCCGTACTTCCGTGCCTGCCGCCGGAAAAACCAGCGCAGGTACCACGGGTATTCGGCTTCCGGCTTGGGAGAGATGCGTGCCATGGCGCTTGCCTCGACATCACCGTGCCGGGAACCCGCGTCGCTGCTCAACCGTCCCGTGGCAAAAAAAAAGAGAGGCCGGCAAGCCGGCCTCTCCCCGAATCCTTCTGTCGTCAACGACGACCGTTTACCGGCGCACCGCCCGGTAGAACCGCATCGACTGATCGGCCGGCACGGTCATCGGGCTGGTTCCCGCCACGTCCGTGTACGGTCCCGCGACCGACTCGGCCGACTGGAGGACGCCGTCGTAGGTAATGACCAGGTTCGCCCCGCTGCGCCCCACCGAGACCGAGGGCAGCCGCACTTCGTTCAGCACCTCCAACGTCACGCCGCTCAGGGTCGCATTGCGGTCGGTGATCTGCTCGTCGGTGGCGCCGGGACCGTCCCCGACGAGGACCAGGCGGTTCCGCTGGGTGGTGAACTCCGCCGAGACCAGGGCGCCCGCGCTGGTGTTGGCCGCCCAACCCTGGAGCACGGCCGGCATGAAGTTCTCAGCCAGCACCACGCCGTCGGCGATGACATTGAAGCCACGGCCGTCGCAGCACTGCTCGTAGAACAGGAGCTGGACCTTGTAGGTGCTCCCGGGAACCAGGTCGGAGAGTTCGACCCGCCACACGGACGGCGCGGCGCTCCAGCGGATTGAGCTGAGCACCGTGTTCATCACCCGGTCGGCCGGCGAGTCGCCCAACTCCGGTGTGGCCCACGCCGCGACGTTGTTCTGCGCCACCACCCGGACGCCGGGCGCGTTGTCCGCCGTGAATTCGGCGTCGCCCGCGCGGCCCGCCGCTCCCGGCGTTCCCACGTTGAACGCATACTTGAAGTTGCCCTGCAGATCGATGCCGTCCTCGGGATCGCCCCCGAAGAACGCATCCACCGTGATGTTGCGGAACACCGTGGGCGCCTCGGCCCGGAGCGGATCCAGACCCCACGCGACCTCCTGCCCGTCGGGAATGCCGTCCCCGTCGGTGTCGGCCTTGGTCGGGTCGGTCCCGTGGATCAACACCTCGTCGCCGTCAGAGAGTCCATCGCCGTCGGTGTCCCGGTTGAGGGGATCGGTGTTGTACAGGTTGATTTCGTCCCCATCGCTCAGCCCGTCGCCGTCGGTGTCGGCCTTCAGCGGGTTGGTCCGGTGCACCTTGACCTCGTCCCCGTCGTTCAACCCGTCGCCGTCGGTGTCCGCCCGAAGCGGATGGGTGCCCGCCTCGAACTCCTCGGCGTTGGTCAGACCGTCCCCGTCGGGATCGCCGCTGGCGGTCTGCTCCAGGTTGCCGAACATCTCCATCTCCCAGGCGTCCGGCAGGCCGTCGCCGTCCGAATCCACCCGGGCGGCCAGTCGTTCCAGCGTGCCACCCTGCAGAATGGCGTTCCGATCGGCCATGCCGGCGGCCGTGGTCGTGCGGCCGTCCAGGACGACCGTCAGCGTGTCGCGGTTGGCGACGAAGGAATGGGTGATCACGACACCGTTGGTTCGCGGCGTGGGCAGCGTGCCGCCCTGCCACTGGTAGGGGGCGAAGTTCTTCACGACCAGCCGATCCTGGATGGTCACGTCGAAACCGCGCGCCCACTGGAACTCGGCGAACAGGAGCTGGAGCTTGTACGACGCTCCAACCTCCAGGTCCGACAATGTCAGGGTGATGTCGGGCGTGGTGGCGTGGGTGGCGCTGCTCCAGCGGATCGAACTCATCAGCCAGCTCAGGGCCTGCTCATCCGCCGAGTCGCCAAAGTTGACGCCCTGGTTCCAGCCGTTGGCCACCTGGGACGCCTCGAGGAGTACCCCGGGCCAGGTGTCCGTCGTGAAGTACGCATCCCGGATCTGCCCGGGTTCCTCCTCGGCCGCCGCGTTGAACGCGTACAGGAACGTCCCATCCAGATCCAGCCCCTGACCCGGGTTCGGCCCGGTGAACAGGTTCACCAGCGTCTTGTCCGGCTTGCTGTTGGGGTCCAGCGGGTCGGTCATCAGCCGCACCTCGTAAAAGTCGCTGAACCCGTCGCCATCCGTGTCCGGGTTTCTCGGGTCGGTGCCGTAGATCAGAATCTCTTCCCCGTCCGACAGGCCGTCACCGTCGGCATCCCCCACCCGCAGCGGGTCGGTGAGGTACACCTTCACCTCATCCCCGTCGCTCAGCCCGTCCCCGTCAGTGTCCGGATTCGTCGGGTCCGTACCCGCCAGGTACTCCTCGAGGTTGGTCAGCCCGTCGTTGTCGAAGTCGCCGCCCGGTCCCTGGTCGAGGTTCCCGAAGTACTGCAACTCCCACTCGTCCGGCAGCCCGTCCCCGTCGGAGTCGGACGATGCGCTCAACCGCTCCAGGGTGAAGGCGTTCAGAATCGCGTTGCGGTCCGTGATCTCGAACGACTCCGCCGACGGTCCGTCCAGGATGATCACATATTCCTGGGCCGTGGCGGTGAAGGTGTGGGTGATCACCGCGCCCGACCGGGCAACCGCGTCGGCAAACTCCTCATCCCCGCTCTGCACCACGCCCGGCATGAAGTCGGGCACCGCCAGTTCGCCGTTGAGCACCACATTGAACCCCCGGCCCGGACAGCAGTTCTCGCGGAACAGCAATTGCAGCTTGTACTCGACCTGCGGCTCGACGGCCAGCCGCACCGTGACCACTTCCGGCGCCGCGGCCCACCGGATCGAGTTCATCGCGAAGGCGAGATTCCGGTCGTTGTCGGTGTCCCCGTAGTTCGCGCCCCCCCATCCCCCGGAGGCGATGGCGTTGTTCGCCGTGATCGACACCCCGGACACGTTGTCCGCCGTGAAATTGGCATCCCCGACGCGGCCCGCCGGCGCGGCCGGACTGACATTGATGGCGTAGGTGAACGTGCCTTCGAGGTCGAGCCCCTCCCCGGGGTCGCCGCCGGTGAAGGTCCCGACGGTCGCGGCCAGGGCCGCCCCGCCAAAGGCAAGGACGCCCGAACACGCGAGCGCAATGGTCTTTCGATGGTGCTTCATGATTGGATTGACTGCGTTCCCGCCTGTATCCGGGCAGCGCCAAGCCACCCGCGAATGACGCCAATGCGCCTTGCTAATGGGAACGGGTCGAGAGGCTAGGGTTCCGGGGTCCCGCGTCAAGCTCCCGGACCCCGCCGTTCAGCGTGGAGCCAGCAATCCGGAGGGACGAGCTCCGCGAGTCCACAACCCAACGCTCCACTCCCTTGTTCGGCGTTCCGTCGTGGAGCAAAATTGACTCCACCGCCCGGGGCCTTAAGCTCGCGAATCCGAGCCTCGGAGGCGCCCCGTCAACTCGCAGGCGTAAACAAGAGGGCGGGGAGCACGTTGATTCGATGAGTGACCAAGCTACGACCGCAGCAGGGCAACCAGGGCAGCTCGCGTTGCGGATTTCGGACATCCCCGAGGCGGTCATCCGCATCGCGGGCAATTCCCAGGACGGCATCCAGGCCATCGGCGGGTTCCTCGCCCGACTCGCCGGCCGGAGCGAGCAGGACGTCATGACCTTCATGACGATCCCCTCCACCATCTCGGGGGGGCCGTCGATCTTCCAGGTCCGGATCGGCTCGGAGGACGTCCTCAGTTCGGGCGACGAGGCAGACGTGCTGCTCGCCTTCTATCAACACTCCTACGACGAGCACCTGAACTCCCTCAAACCCGGCGGAATCGTCGTATTCGACTCGGATCACGTCGAGCCCAGGGAGGAGGCCAACGGCTCGTACCATCACATCCCGGTGCCCATCTCGAGCCGGACGGTCGAGGCCATCGGCGGCGTGGGCCGGGACAAGGGCAAGAACGTCTTCGCGCTGGGCCTGCTGGCGAAGATGTTTCACCTCAATGTCCCCAAGCTCGAACTCCTCATCCAGGAGCGCTTCACCGGCAAGGACCCCAGCATCGCCCAGAACGCCCTCGCCGCCTTCCATGCCGGGTTCAGCTTCCAGCTCGACAACGTGGTCGAGCTGTTCCGCTTTCGGGACGGGCAGCAGCGGGCCCGGAAACAGGTGGTCACCAATGGCAACGAAGCCCTCGCCTACGGCCTCATCGCCGCCGGTGTCCGCTTCGGAGCCGGATACCCCATCACCCCGTGGTCCGACATCATGGAAACCCTCCGCCGTGAACTCCCGAAGTACGGCGGTTCCTTCATGCAGTGCGAAGACGAGATCGCCTCCGTCTCGATGGCGCTCGGAGCCAGCTACGCCGGCCGCGTGGCGGTGACCGGTTCGAGCGGCCCCGGCATCGCCCTCAAGACCGAGGCCATCGGCTGGGGCGTCATGGCCGAAATGCCCCTCGTCGTCGTCAACGTCCAGCGCGGCGGCCCCTCCACCGGCATGCCCACCAATGTCGAACAGAGCGACCTCCACATCGCCTGCTTCGGCGGCCACGGCGACAGCCCCCGCGTCGTCCTCGCCCCGGCCAATGTCGAGGACTGCTTCTACACCGCCATCGAGGCCGTCAATATCGCCACCAAGTACAGCGTGCCCGTCTTCATCCTCACCGATCAGGCCATCGCCACCCGCATCGAGGCCTTCGATGAACCCGATTGCCAGGCCATCTGTCAGGAACTCGCCCCCGACCTGACCCCCGTCCTCGACCACAAACCCTACGACCTCAGCGCTCCCGACGGCGTCACCCGCCACCTCGCCCCCGGAACCCGGGTGGCCAGCGGCAAGTACCCGGTGGTGACCGGCCTCGAACACGACGAAATGGGCCACCCGACCGGTTCGCCCAAGCTGCACACAGCCATGACCGCCAAGCGGCGTCGCAAACTCCAGGCCCTCGCCGCCGAACTCCCGAAACCCGAGGTGTTCGGCGCCATCGACGGAGAGGTGCTCCTGGTGGGATGGGGTTCCAGCCAGGGCCCAATCCGCGAATCGGTCATGCGCGCCCGCCGCGAGGGACATGCCTACTCCGCCCTTCACCTCAAGTACCTCAATCCCCTGCCCAACGGCCTCGACGAAATCCTCGCCCGGTTCCGCCATGTCTTCGTCGTCGAGATGAACGACGCCGGCCTCTACGGCTACGGTCAGCTCGCCGGCATCTTCCGCGCCCGGTTCTGCGATCCCCGCATCGCCGGCATCACCAAAACCGACGGCCTCACCTGGAAGGTCCGCGAAATCCTCGACCGCGTCCGCGACCTGATAACCCTGTCGGCCCGCAACAACGGTCACGAAGCCCCTTTGCGATGAGTTCCCCCATCCCCTTCGCCCCCCCTCCCCGCCCGGCCTCGACCGAGGCCCCGTCCCTTCCCGACAGCGAGCGGAAGCCGCTGACGAAGAAGGAAATGGCGGCCGATCATCCCACCTGGTGCCCCGGCTGCGGCGACTTCTCCGTCCTCGCCCTCTACTACAAGCTCATCGAAAAGCGCCGCCTCTGGCACGAAAAGGTCACCACCGTCGCCGGTATCGGTTGCTCCAGCCGCTTCCCCTACTTCGTCCAGGCCCACGGCGCCCATTTCATCCACGGACGCGCCCTGCCCTTCGCCAGCGGCATCTCGCTCTCCCGCTCCGACCTGCATGTGTTTGCCTTCAGCGGCGACGGCGACGCCTTCTCGATCGGCGGCAACCACTTCAATCACACCGCCCGGAAGAACATCAAGATGACCCTGGTGGTCATGGACAACTGGGTCTATGGCCTGACCAAGAAGCAGACCTCGCCCACCTCGCCCATCGGCTTCAAGAGCAAGACCGACCTCTGGGGCGCCATCGACCAGCCCATCAACCCGATCAAACAGGCCCTCGCCGCCGGCGCCACCTTCATCGCCCGCACCACCCACACCAACCCCGCCCACCTGCTCCGCATGATGGAGGCCGCCATGGACCACGACGGCTTCTCCTTCATCCAATGCCTCAGCGAATGCGTCGAGTTCTACCCCGCCGCCTTCGATGCCTCCAACCCCCGCAAGGGCGGCCAGTTCCTCGAAATCCCCGAGGACCACGATGTCACCGACGAGGCCGCCGCATATCGCCTCGCCGCAGAACCCTTCCCCGGGCGTTTCGGCATCTTCCACCGCGTTCAACGCCCCACCAAGAACGCCCTCGAGGCGAAGATCGTCGCCGAGGCGCGTGCCAGGGTGCCCGGACTCGAACCCTGGCAGATCCTTCAGAAAACCTTCGACCGGATGAAATAGCCCCCCGTCCGGCCGTCATCCCCTCCGCCCAGCCGGCCATGACCACGCGTCAGTTCCTTTCCGGAAGGCTGACCGTCGAATCCCTGCCGGTCCTCCCCATCCCCCTCCCCGCCGACGCCCCAGTCCGCAAACGTCTCCGCCTGCCCCAGGGCGAACTCGCGCAACTCCGCGACGGCGACGAGGCCGTCCATTACCTGGCCGTCCTCGAACTCCAGGCCGGCGGCGTCCGCGGCCATCACGTCCACCAGCGCAAACGCGAATCCCTCTACCTCATCTCGGGCGCCGTGACGCTCCTCGCCGAGGACCCTGCCGACCGGCAACGCATCGCCCTCGATCTGCACCCCGGCGACCTCGCCCGCATCGAACCGGGTGTCGCCCATGCCCTGCAAACCGTCACCCCGGGCTGGGCCATCGAATTCGCACCCCATCCGCTCGACCCATCCGATTCCCACCCCTACCGGCTGGATTGATTCGGAGGGTTCGGTTCTCAATCGACCGGCGTTCGCACCCCGAAAGCGCGGACGTCCGTCCTCACGGACCTGCACCCGCCATGCACCCCTCCCCAAGGCAGCCCCTGCGAGGCTGGCCCGTCGTCCGTGATGCCCTCCGAACCCAGGGGCAACCCTGCCCATTCATCCCCGTATCCCGCATCCCAGCCAGGGTCCTGGGCCTGGGGCTCCTGATCGCACTGGCAGGCCTGACCGCCCGGATGGCGTCCGCTGGCGAAGCCGTATCCCCGTCGTCCCCCGCTGGCCGCCCTGCCCATGCGCTGATCCTCGCCGGCGGCGGCGCCCATGCCGAATTGCCGGTCGCCCCGGTGCGAGACCTGTCCGCCGCCACCATCGAATGCTGGGTGCGTTGGGACGAACTGGGCGCTTCACGGCGGATCTTCAACTACGGCCGGCCTCGACGCGACCTCAGCCTGATGAGCCGCGACGGCAGGGACCTCGCCCTGGTGTCCGCCCGGCGCGAGGGCGGACTGCGTTGGCTGGTGATGTCCGACATCGTCCCCACCGGACGCTGGGTCCATGTGGCGGCGTCCCTCGGCCACGCCGGCATGCGCCTCCATCTGAACGGAGTGCCCCTCCTCCCCGTGCATCCCCATACCGGAAGTTTCGCCGATGCATCGCCCGACGGACGGTTCCTTCTCGGCAGGTCGGTCACCGACGCCGATCGGGAGACGCCGTTCCGCGGCGCCATCGCCGAGTTCCGCGTGTGGGACCGGGAACGGACCACGGAGGAGATACGGGCGGACCTGTTCCGGAGCGTGGAACCCGGCGAGTCCGGGCTGGTGTTGCTGGCACGCTTCGAACCCGGCCAGACCCTGGCCGGGCTCCGCGACGGTGCGCGGATCGAGGCGGTCACGCTTCCCGGATCCGCGGAGGGCCTCGATACCGTCGAGACCCTTCAAGGTGGACCGGGCAGGACCCGGATCTCCGCCGGCGGGCATGGCGAACGGTTGTCCGGGGCGGTGGGGATCAGCTTCGTGGGCGGGCTGCTGACGGCGTTCTGCCTCCTGCATGCGCTCCTGTTCGCGTTCCAGCCCGGGGCCCGGGCCCATCTGTACTTCGCACTCATCAGCGGACTGGGGGCGACGATGAGTTGGCCGCTCCTGGCGCTGTGGGACGTGACCCAGCACTGGCTGCCGGTGCTGGCGGTGCTCGTTCTGCGTCTCTTCCAACTGCTCTTCGCACCCGGCGACCGTCCGCCGGCGCGGGGTCTGGTCGGCCTCGCCGTGACCTGCTCGGTCGTCCTGCTGGTCAACGAGTTGTTCTTCACCCATACCGGGCTGGTGGCGGGCACCTTCGGGGTCGCGGGCGTGGGCGTCATCGTGTACTGCGCGATCCGGGTGGTCGCGATCGCCGTGCGCGCATGGCGGACGGATCTTCCGGGAAGCCGCAGCATCGGCTGCGGCCTCGGCGCGCTCATCATCCTCGCCGGCGCCGGGGTGGAGGCGCCCCTCCTCGGTGGCATCACCTTCAACCAGCTCGGCGTCGTCGCCTTCTTCTGCGCCACCTCGGTCCACCTCGCGCGAGGGTATGCCATGGCGACCCGGAAACTGGAGGAGCAAACCCGCGACCTGGCGGAGTCGAATCGCCGCCTCCGCGGAGCCAACGAGGAAATCGAGCGGCAACGCCAGGAACTCGCCGCAGCCAAGGAACTGGCCGACGCCGCCAATACCGCCAAGTCCCGCTTCCTCGCGAGTGTCAGCCACGAGCTGCGGACACCCCTGAATGCGATCATCGGCTACAGCGAGATGCTGGCCGAGGAAGCCCCCGAATCGGGCGCGCAGAAACTGGTCCCCGACCTGGAACGAATCCAGATCGCCGCACGTCACCAACTCGAACTCATCAACGACATCCTCGACCTGTCCAAGATCGAAGCGGGTCGCCTCGAGGCCGCCATTGAACCCATCGAGGTCCCGCCCGTCGTCCACAGCGTCGCCGGCCTCGTGGCACCCCTCATGGCACGCAACGGAAACCGGTTCGTCGTCGATTGCCCCACGGACCTTCCCCCGCTCCGTTCCGATCCCACGCGCCTCCGCCAGATCCTCTTCAACCTCCTCTCCAATGCCTCGAAATTCACCACCCAGGGCGACGTCCGCCTCGAAGTCCGCGCCTCGGCCAGCCGTCCCCGCACCCCCCGCGAAGCCGATTCGCCCCCGGCCAATTCCGTCGCGCCCCCTGACACCCCCGGCGTCGTCCCACCCTCTCCGCCGCAGGACATCCTCCTGTTCGCGGTCCGCGACACCGGCATCGGCATTCACCCGGAACAACTGCAACGGATCTTCGAACCCTTCAGCCAGGCCGACGCCCGCACCCATGCCCAATACGGAGGCACGGGGCTCGGCCTGGCCATCAGCCGCCGCTTCGCACGCATGCTGGGCGGTGACCTCGACGTGACCAGCGAACCCGGACGCGGCTCGGTCTTCTCCCTCACCCTGCCCGTCCTCGGACCATCCCCCCCG
This sequence comes from Verrucomicrobiia bacterium, assembly GCA_019634625.1. NCBI lineage: Bacteria > Pseudomonadati > Verrucomicrobiota > Verrucomicrobiia > Verrucomicrobiia bacterium. The sequence continues at coordinate 67,135 of JAHCBA010000027.1, read as the reverse complement.
GTCCTGGACGCCCCGCCGGCCACCCCGCAACTCCCGCAGGCCTAGCACCCCTCGATCGCTCCTCACCCCACCACGCCTGTCCATCACATCGCACTGGACGATGGCGTCCGCGACACGATCCTCACCCCATGCCGCGGATCCTTCTGGTCGAAGACAACGAAATGAACCGCGACATGCTCTCCCGCCGGCTGCAACGCCGTGGCTTCGAGATCCTCTGCGCCGTGGATGGCCACGAAGGTCTCGATCTCGCGGCGCGGGAACGCCCGGACCTGATCCTGATGGATATGAGTCTGCCCGGCGTGGACGGGTGGGAGGTCACACGACGGTTGAAGGCCGACCCAACGCTTCGCCAGATTCCCGTCATCGCCCTCACCGCCCATGCCATGAGCACCGATGAAGATCAGGCGCGGGCGGCCGGTTGCGACGATTACGACACCAAACCGGTGGAACTCGCACGCCTCCTCGGAAAGATCGGGGCGCTGCTTCCACCCGCCGCGTCCCCGTGAACCCGCCACCGCCCCAGTCCCCGGGTCCCGCCCGCCCGGACGGATCGACCGACGACACCGCCGCAATCGATCCGCTGGCACGCCTGCGTCATCAATTGAGAACCCCCGCCGCCCAGATCCAGGGATACGCCGAACTCCTCCAGGAAGAGGCGGCGGCGCTGGGACTGACCGACTGGCTGCCCGATCTCCAGCGCATCGAACTGGCCGGCCGCCAGCTCGTGAATCGCATTCGCGACGAACTGGCGCCCGACCCCTTCGGTTCAGGGATCCCCGACCTGGGCCGCTTGCGCGCCGAACTTCGCACCCCCCTCAATCCTGCCATCGGCTACAGCGAGATGCTGGTTGAACAGGCGTCCGCAGGGAACACCGCCGCATCGCTGATCCCCGACCTCGAGCGCATCGGCGCGGCCGCCCGTGACCTGTTGGCACACCTCGACAACCTCCCCGTCACCGACTGGTTCGAAGCCCTGAGAACGGCGCGCCCGGCGGTGACCTCGCTGACCCGACCCGATGCCCTCGCCCTCTCGCGTCATGCCCACCCCGTTCAACCCCCGCCCGAGGCGTCGCGCCGGGCCCGCGTGCTGCTGGTGGACGATGATCCCGGCAACCTCGAACTCCTGTCGCGACGCCTCGGTCGTCAGGGCCATCGCGTCCGAACCGCGGCCAATGCCCGTGCCGCAATCGAGGCGCTGCACGAGGAACTCCCGGACCTCATCCTCCTCGACCTGATCATGCCGGACATCGGCGGTGACCGTTTGCTCGCCGAATTCAAAGCCCATCCCGTCTGGCACGAGGTGCCCGTGATCATGCTGTCCGCGCTGGACGAGATGGACAGCGTCGTGCGCTGCCTGCTGATGGGCGCGGAGGACTACCTGGCCAAGCCCGTGAATCCGGTCCTCCTCCATACCCGCATCGACACCTGCCTCGAACGATGCCGCCTCCGAAAACAGGAACGCGCCTACCTCGAAACCATCGAAGCCGAACGCCGGAAATCGGAATTGCTGCTCCACAACATCCTGCCCGACGCCATCGCGGCCCGGCTCAAGCACGGGGAGACCACGATCGTGGACACCCTCGCGGAGGTGACCGTCCTGTTCGCCGACGTGGTCGGCTTCACCGAACTGACCCGGCGCATCTCGTCGGTCGAACTGGTGCGCTGGCTCGACGACCTCTTCTCAGGGTTCGATCTCCTCGCCGAACAGCAACGCCTCGAGAAAATCAAGACCATCGGCGACGCCTACATGGTCGTGGGCGGTCTGCCATCCCCGCGACCCGACCACGCCGCAGCCATCGCCCGGCTGGCACTCGGACTCGTCGAACACATGAGCCAGCACTCCCATCCCTTCCCGGTCCCCGTCCAGTTGCGGGTGGGAATCCATACCGGGCCCGTCGTGGCGGGCATCATCGGACGAAACCGGTTCAGCTACGACCTTTGGGGCGCCACCGTGAATCTCGCCAGCCGCATGGAAGCCTCGAGCCTTCCGGGTCGGATTCACGTCACCGATGCCTTCCGCCGCGCGGTGGGTGCGGGATACACGTTCGAGCCCCGCGGAAACGTCGAGGTGCGGGACCACGGCGTCATGCCAACCTGGTTCCTCCAGTCCGCGTCGAGGAAATGGGGTCCGGATTCGAATCGCGACTGAATCAATCCTCATCCCCGAACCGCGGCGATCACCGCCGCCGCCGAGGTTCGAAATCGGAAGATCTCCCGCCCGTCGAGTTCTCCCAGGGGGATCACATGCCGAAACCGCCGGTAGAGTTCCGGATCCGTCAGGATGTCCAGACACTCCAGGTCAAACGCCACCTCCCGGCGCGCCTCCTCGACGGCCTCCAGGGCGGCATCGCACAGCGGACAGTGCGCCTTGGTATAGAACCGGAGTTGCGGAAGCGACGGCACGGGGCTCGGGACACCAAGGCTCACCACACCTGGACCGAGTCCGCCGCAAAAATGGCCTCCAGCAAGCGCGGATAATCGGGCGATTCAACGGTCAGATCGATCGTCTCCGCGGCGACTTCCGGCAGATGCTGCTGGGCAACCGTCACGATGTCGTTCAGGGGCTCGACCGACTTGGTCAGGATCAGCAGGACGCGGCGCATGGCGGAAGGATGCAGGGTCTTCGGGGAAATCGGCCCTTCAAAAACGGAGCACGCAATCGCTGGCAGCCGCCATGGCCGCCACCTGGGAAACGGTGACGCGCTCATACGGGACGGGCGTCTGCCCGAGGTCCTGAAGAAAGGGCGCCCCGGTCTCGACGTACACGGGCCGCCCCCACTCGCCGAGGATCGGCAAATACCGGACGTAGTTGTCCTCGTCCACGAGTTCGTCCGGAAACTCACTCAGTGCCAGCACGGCGGCCTCCGCCAGCACCACCGTGACCTCGACCTTCTTCCAGGTGCCGACACCCGCGGCAATCCGGATGCCCTCCGCAGGCCGGGCACTGGTTCGCGGATCCCCATTGATGACGAACAGAATCTTTCGGGCCATGGCGGGCGAAGGGGTTCAGTTGAAACTGACAAACCGGTCGGTGCTCGCCATGAGATCGTTGACCACCGTCAACCCGGCGAATGCCGCCCGGTCGTCGATCGGCAATTGGCGCCGCTGCGCCCCGTAGGCGCAGGCATACAGTTTGAGGCCCCGCTCCTTGAGCGCCTGAAGCGCCTCGTCGCCAACCCCGCGCACCGCCTCGTCGATGCAGTAGAGATACACATCCACTCCCGCATCCAGGGCCGCTTCCGCCAGCTTCACCCCGTGCCGGAACGGGGGCTCCTCGGCGCGGGTGGACAGCAGAATCCCCAACTTGCGTCCGCGCAGGGCTGGCGAGGTGTTCATCGCGGGAATGGAAAGACCGCCCCAATCACCCGCGCGCCATGGGCCATTGCGCGGCCGTCATGGCCTTGAATCCTCCCGCCAGCGAAAACACGCGGGTGTAACCCATCCGCTGCGCCACCTCGCAGGCCAGGGCCGAACGGAATCCGCCGCCACAGTACATGATGATCTCGGTCCCGGGATCCGGGAACGCGGCTTCAATGTCCCGCTCCAGGACGCCGCGCCCAAGATGACGCGCCTCCGCCGCATGGCCTGCCGCCCATTCCAAATCCTCCCGGACATCCAGCAGCACGGCTTTGGGGTCGTTCGCCAACCGGGCCCGCGCCTCCTCGACGGAGACCTCGCGAACGACGGGTCGAACCGCCTCGACCACACGCAGGAAACCAGGCGAATGCTGCATGCCCCCGAGGCTACGGAACCGCCGCTTCCCCGCCAATGGCGAAGAACGCCCCCAAAGCCTCGATGCATCCTTGCGCCATCTCCACATGGGTGGCGACGCTGAACCCCATGGACGTCGTCAATCTCGACCAACCCGCTCCCTTCATCACCCTCGACGGCTCGGAAATCCGGGAACTCCTCGCCCATCGAAACTCGGGATTGCGCCACCAGAGCCTGGCCGAGGCCCGCGTGCCCGCCGGAGGTTGCACCCAGGCCCATTACCACGCCCGAACCGAGGAAATCTACCTGATCACCAAGGGCACCGGGCTGCTGCGACTGGGGTCGGAAGAACGGGAAGTTCGCGAAGGCGACGCCATCGCCATCCCTCCGGGCCTCGTCCATCAACTGTGGAACACCGGACCCGATGCCCTGCACCTGCTGTGCTGCTGCGCCCCTGCCTACGAGCACTCGGACACGTTCCTCGTCACCGAGTCTCGTTGATGCACGGCCCGATGCACGGCCGTCCGGCCCGCGGTCCGTCCCCGGCCGGATTCAGGACCCGGCTTCAGGACTTCGCACCCGCCGGCTCCTTGCCCTCGGGCACCGGCTTCGCCACCGGCGCCGTCGGCTCGGTCCGGTAGTGCGAGTAGTACTGGTTCTGATAGTAGTAGTACGAGTAGTAGTACGAATCGCGCCCCTCGAAGTCGATGTCGTTGAGAACGACGCCCACCACCTGGATGCCCGCGTCCTGGATCCGTTGCACCGAACGCCGGGCGTGCTCGCGACGGATCTTCTTGAACTTCATCACGTAAATGATGCCGTCCGCCTTGGCGCCGATGACCAGGGGATCGCTCACCGCACTGATGGGCGGGCAGTCAATCACCACGCGCTCATAGCGTTCCCGCAGGTCCGCCAACACCTGCTCCATCCGTGCCCCCTCCAGCAGTTCCGACGGGTTGCTCGGGATCGGGCCGCAGGCGATCACGTCGAGATTCGGCACGGACGACTTGTGAACGATGTCTTCCAGCTTCGTCGTGGTACCCTGCAAAAGGCTCGCCAACCCCTCCGGCGCATGAATCTGAAAGGCCTTGTGGACCGACGGACGGCGAAGGTCCGCATCGATCAGCACCGTCCGGAACCCGGCTTGCGCGGTCACGATGGCAAAGTTCGAAGCGCACAGGGACTTGCCCTCCGAGGGGATGCTCGATGTGACCCCGAACACCCGCATCTTGTCCGCCCGCGCCGCCAGCGTGATGGCCGCCCGCACCGTCCGGAAACTTTCCGCCGCCGCCGACCTCGGATGCAGATGGGCATGCAGATCCCGCTCGTGAAGGTTCCCCGCCTTGATGTTCGGCACGTACCCCAGGAAGTGGAGGTTCAGGAACGTCTCGATGTCGTCCTGGCTCTTGATCGAGTCGTCGAGGTAATTCACGAAGAAGGCCAGTCCCAGCCCCAACCCGAGCCCCCCCATGATTCCCAGGATCAGAACGATCGGGATCTTCGGCTTCACCGGCATCAGCGGCAGTGGCGCCTCGTCCACGATCCGCATGTTGTTGACCGAATTGCTGGCCGAGACCTGAAGTTCCTCCGTGCGCGCCAGCAGGTTGTTCAGGATCATCTTCGCCTGTTCCGCCCGTCTCTCGAGGGCCTCGTACTCGATCCGAAGCCGGTTGTGGTCCAGCAACGCCTTCTGCTTGCTCTCGAGCAGTTGCTCCATCCGGCGCTCCGTGGCGGTCGCGATCTGGGCGCGGGTAAGAATCGATTCGAAGATCTTCCGGGCTTCATCCTCGAGGCTGAGCCGCAGCGACTCGATGTTGCGGCGCGCCTGAATCACATCGGGCCACTTCTCCTTGTAGCGGGTGAGCAACTGCTGCAAATGGGCCTCCCGCTCCGCCAGCCGGACCTTGAGTTCGCGGATCGCCAGGTTCTGCGCAATCTCGGGAATGATGTCCAGGCTCGCCCCGTCCTCGACCAGCCTCACCACCTCGGCCGCCACCTGCTGCGCCGCCGCCGCCTCCCCCTGGGCACTGTTGAACGCTATCTGCGCCTGCTGCACCGACTGGAGCACCACGTTCTGGCTGGCCTCGAGGGAGGCCATGTCGTACTGCTCCTTGTACGACTGCAGTTCCTCGTCCGCCTTGCGGACCTGACGTTCCTTCTCCACCAGTTCCGCGCCCATCCAGTTCACGGCATCCATCGCCCGGGCCCGGCGCAACAGCATGTTGTCGTCCACGAACTGGCGAGCCAGCGTGTTGGCGATGTTCGTGGCCATCCGTGGATCCGGATTCTCCACCCGCACCTCCACCAGCCGCGTCAGCCGGATCGGCACGATCTCGATCTCCCGCCGCACCGCATCAACGATGTCCAGGTGCCGCTGGTATTCGGGGATTCTCTCCAACTGCATCTCGGCAATCACCTTCCGCAGGAGCGTCGGGCTTTGGAGATTCTTGTACTGGGTCTGCAGGTAGTCCTGCTCCCGCCCCGTGCTGAGCACCAGCTCCTTGGCGGAGAACAGGCCCTCGGTTTCCCTGTCGATCTGGATCACCGCCGTGGCCCGGTAAATCTTGGGCGCCTTCAGGAGGTAAAGGGCCGAAGCCAGCATGCACAGAAAGAAGCCGATCACCACCAGCCACCGGCGCTCAAGGACGACCTGCCAATAGTGGCGAAGATGGACTTTGGCCTCCGCGCTCAGCAGGCCCTTGCGTGGGTTGTCCGAAGATTCCATAGCACTTCCGCGATACCGTCGTTCATCCAATCTGCCAGCCGCGCCAATTCCCGGGCAACTCCCCAGTTGCCATTCTAGATCCGGGACTCGGGCACGAAGATCGTGTCGCCGGGCTCGACATGCACAATCCGTTCGGGATTCGTCAGGTCCTCCACCCGGAACCGCAGCGGCTCCTCCATCCCGGCCCGCGTCAACTCGATGTTCCGTGTCCTCGCCAACCGGGTGAACCCGCCCGCCGCAGCAATGGCCTCCATCACCGACATCTTCTGCTCCGGCGGCAGCGGAATCAGGCCCGGCCGGTTCACTTGACCGAACACCGCCACATGCGCCCGCCTGAACTCCCGCACCTGCACGATCACCTGGGCATTCACCAGATAATCGAGTTCCAGCAATCGCTTCACCTCCTGCTGGACCTCGACCGTCGTCCGCCCCGCCGCCCGCAGCGCTCCAATGAACGGATACGAGACTTCCCCGTTGGCCGACACCCGGAATTCCTTCGCCCCAAGCTGCGGCTCGTTGACCACCTCGATCAGCAGAATGTCGGTCGCCTGAATCTGGTACGACTCCGTCAGTTGCCCGATGGCCCTCGGACTTGCCGCACCCAGGCCCAGGCCCAGGCCGGCCAATGCCAGCCAGACTCCCAGCCCATCAATAACCTGCCGCCAGGCGCAGCGAAACGCGATGTACTTCATAGGTCGGTATGGTCGGAACGTTGCCGTCGTAAATCCTGAAATCGTATCCTGCCGATGCCACCAACCAGGGCTGCCACCGATAGCTGGCCCGGGCCGACGCACCTCCCAAGGTATCTTTCCGCGCCACACCCGAAAAGCGCGAAGTCTCGTCGTAATCGTCCAGTTGATAGAACCCCTCCACACCCAGCGTCCACCGGTCCTGCGTGCCCAATTGCTGCGTCACGGCCACCGACGGGCGATGCACGTTGTACGAACTCCCCACAACCTCTCGCGATACCTCAATCCAGTGACGGTACCCCACGCTCACCACCGTCTTCGGCCGCGCCTGCCAACGCAGTTGCACCGAGGCAATCCACCCGTTGGGCACTTCCGTGTCGTCCTCGTAGTCCCGGAACTCGTAGCCGCCCGACACCGTGCCGGTCAGCTTGGGCGTGAACTCGCCTTCGGCGCCCACCGAAATCCCGTAAAACGTCAGGTCCGGCGCCTCACGCACCAAGGGGCTGTTGGTCTCCCGCAGGCTCTGGCCCGCCGATATTTCCGGATAGACCACGATCTTCTCCGACGGCAGGTAGCCCACACGGAAGCCCCCTGAATACGACATGAAATCGTACAGGTGGTTCGGCGCCAAGTCCTTGGCATCGTAGTCCACCATGTCGAACGAAACCCGCGCCCCCAGACTCGTCTTTGGCGAGAGCGAGTAATCCGCCCGCCAGTCGTCCCGGAGACTGACCACCCCAATCCGCCGCTGGATGTAGCTGAACGACCCGCCCAGCAGGTTCTTCGTGATCGAAAACCGATCCTGCCCCTCGATCGAGGTTCGCGAAAACTGGAACCGGCTCTGGTGAACCAGCGAATGCCCCAGATTGTTCAGATCGTCCCGCTCCGCGTAAAACGACGCATCCAGCGTGTACCGCAGCGATGCGAAGCTCGCCTCCCGGTCTCCATAAAACGCTCCCAGACTGGGCTGAACCGTGGTGATGAAATCATCCACCCGGTTCTCGTCGTTGTAGAAGATGTTGCTGTCATAGACCTGACCAATCCCGAGGTGGGGCCGCAGCGTCACCGACCCCAGTTCGTAGATCAAATAGCGTTCCGAATCGAAATCCGCCCACGCCGAACCTCCTGCCATCATCGCCAGCAGCCATCCCGCCGTTCCAACCCCACCCACTCCCCGCTCCCGACGGATGCGCCCATCGATCTGCCGTCTGCGGGCGGCTTCCATGGCCGCTTCGCCGCCCTCGATTCCCCACAGGGTGTGCTTCATGTCAGGTTCCCTCTCCCGATAAACGAAAAACGCGGGCGCATAGGCCCGCGTTGCGTTTCAAAGGGTTTCCAAGCTCATCCCTTAGCGGCTGGCCGCACGCCGGCGCACCAGCAGGGCAAGACCACCCAATGCCAGCAACGCCACCGGGCCAGGCTCGGGGACGGCCGTCAGGATCGCCCCGAAATTCGCCGAAGCCCCAGTCGGCAATCCATCCACCTGCAGCAACTCCCAACCGCTCACCCCAAACTGCCAGATGTCGTCCAGGCTCGATCCCACCGTCGGCGGATCATACAGCTTCAGCCCGAAAATCTCGGCGCCGCTGACGCCCCTCGGCACCACGGTCCAAGTGAACGAAGCTGGAAGCGCAATCCCGAGCGGCTGCAGATCAACGATCTGAACCGGAATGTTGCCATTCACCAGGGAGAACTCGGTGCTCTCGAACAGGAGCGCACCGGGCGCCTGCGTTCCACCCGCACCCACCGGCACGCCGTTGTTCTCGTAAAACCGCACCACCGCGGTCTCCCCCCCGGCCAGTCCTGAGGCGAAGTACTCGAACCGGAACGAATCCGCGATCCATCCCGCCGTGCCAATGTTGATCTGATCGCCGAATTCACGCTGGCTCGCGAAGAAGGAATCCAACGGCGTCGTGCTGTTGTTGTAAGCAATGAACGGCGTCTGGCCCAGCGCGGACGACGTCAGCAGCCCGGCGACCACCACACCACCCATCCATGAAACTCGCTCGTTGTTTTTCATCAAATTCGAGATTGTCGTTCTAGTTGTCGGGCGACTGGACCCCCTACCTTGGGTTCGTCGCGGGACTTCCTATCCCCACCGACGTTTGGCGTCAATAGGTTTCTGTCCCCTAAATGCCTTGGTCCAAGCCGCATTCAGGATTTCCCCCCCGTTCCCCCATCCTCTCCACCACCCCCGGCCCGACGCCGAATCGACGTCACCGCCCACTCCAGCCAGTCCCGAAACGCCCGCACCTTCAGCCATCCCAGCAGGACCCCGTACGCCAAGGCCCCGATTCCCGCCGGAACAGCGACCGTCGCTCCGCGCGCCCACCCCCCCTCCGTCCCCAGAAAATCCTCCAGCCCCCGCCCCAGCAGCGCCACCCCAATGCCCACCGCCACCGCCACCGCCAGCACCACCCGCGTCTCCCGCCACAACCAGCCCCAGTCCAGCTTCGGGAATTTCCGCTTGAGCGCGTACCCCAGCAGGGCGGCGTTGGCGAGCGCGGTCAGGGTGTTGGCCAGCGCCAGCCCCCCTTCCCGCAAGGCGAGCACAAACAGCACCGACAACACCGTGTTCAGAGCCAGACAAAACACGCTGATCTGCATCGGAACCCGCGTCTCCCCAAGCGCATAAAACGCCCGCGCCAGGATCCCGGTGGCGGAAAACGCCACCAGACCCGGCGCCAGAAACACGAGCGCGAAGGCCACGCTCTCCGTGGCCGATGCCTGAAACGCACCCCCCTCGTAGAGCAATCGAACAATCGGACGCGCCAATCCCATCAACAGGGCGCTCGCCAGCAGATTGATCAGCAGCAGATGGCTGAGCCCGTGCAGCAGCATCGATCGAAACTCCTCATACTTCCGATCCGTCGCCAGCCCTGACAGGGTCGGCAACAGGAAGGTGGCCATCGATACCCCGAACAGGCCCTGCGGCAGTTCCATCAGCCGCACCGCGTACTGGAACGACGCCACAATCGAGGCGCCCAGCACAAAGGCGAATCCCTGGGTGATCAACAGGTTCAATTGGAATGCCGCCACCCCCACCGTGGTCGGGATCATCCGGCGCACCACCTCCATCGTTCCCGTCTCCCGCCAGGGCGTCACCCACCGCGGACGCCATCCCTCCCGCCATAGCGCCGGAAGTTGGAACAGCGCCTGGGCCACCCCAGCCGCCAGCACCCCCCAGGCAAGCGCATGGATCCTCGACTCCAGCCCACCCTCGATTCGCGGCGCCCACACCAGCACCGTGGCGATCATCACCACGTTCAACAGGGCCGCCCCCAGCGCCGGAATGAAGAAGAGGCCCCGCGCGTTCAGCATCCCCATGCAGACGGCAGCCAGGCACACCAGCAGCGTGTACGGAAACATCACCCGCAGCAGCTCCAGCATCAGCCGCGTCTGGTTCTCCAGTTCCCCCCAGCCCAAGGCCACCGAAATGCCCGCCACCGCCACCAAGACCACCGCCGATGCCACCACGATCAACCCCGAAACCACCCCGTTCGCGCAGTGCCACATCGCCCTCTCCCCCTCGCGCTTCTCCGTCTCCTTGAACACCGGAATGAACGCCGCGGTCAGCGCCCCCTCACCCAGCAGCCGCCGGAAAAGGTTCGGAATCTGGAAGGCCAGCAGGAAGGCCCCCGCCACCCAGCCGTTCCCCATGAACCGCGCATAGGCCATCTCCCGCACCAACCCCAGCAACCGGCTGATCAAGGTGGCTCCCGCCATCGCCCCCGTGGACCTGAACATCTTCGACATGCCGCGCGGAGTTAGCCCGCATTCGCCACCCGAGGCGAGCATCCGCCCGCTCCGCCCCCCTCACCCTCACACCCCCGCCGCTTCCGCCCGTCGCAAACGGTCCGCCACACCGCCCCACACCGCCCCTTCCGGCACCGCCTCGACCACAATCCACCGGGCCCCCAACGCATCGCAACCATGCCACTCGGCATACAACGCCCGCGCAAATGCCTCCGCATCGTGCGGAATCACACAGACCCGCGCCGCCACCCCCGCCGACGGCACCCGCTCATGCGCCAACACATGCGTCCCCGCCGGCTCCCAACCCCGTTCGCGCATCTGCCGCGCCAGGTCCGCGTCATCCCGCCAGCGCAGCACCCCCACCCGCCCCTGCGGCGCGTAATGCCGGGGCAACTGACCCGGACTCCGCAGCACCTTCGCTCCGTCGCCTCCCATGGCCACCGAACCCAGGACTGCCGCCAGCGACTCCTCATGGATCGTCCCCGGACGCAGAATCCGTGGCGGAACCGTTCCCAGATCCAGCACCGTCGATTCGATCCCCACCTGGCAGGCGCCCCCATCAACCACCAGCGGGATCCGGTCCCCCAGCGATGCCACCACGTGCGCCGCCTGCGTCGGGGAAACGCAGTTCGACCGGTTCGCGCTGGGTGCCGCCAACGGAAATCCGCACGCCCGGATCACCGCCTGGATCAACGGATGCGACGGCCAGCGTATCCCCACCGTGTCCCCGCCCGCCGTGACCTCGTCGGGAATCCGCCCGGACCGGGGCACCACCAGGGTCAGCGGGCCGGGCCAGAACGACGCCGCCAGCCGGTCCGCATCGACCGGCCATTCACGGGCACAGGCGCGCGCCATGGCCCCGGTGGCGACATGGACAATGACCGGATTGCCGGCCGGCCGGCCCTTGACCGTGTACAGGCGACGCACCGCCAGCGGGTCCAATGCGTTCGCCGCCAGCCCGTACACCGTCTCGGTCGGCAACGCCACCACCTCTCCGGCCCGCAGAAGATCGGCAGCCCGAATCACCGCCGCGGCAAACCGCTCCGGGGTGTCGGTGGGCAGCACCTCCACCCCGCGCGTCGATTCGAGATTCTCGGCCACCACAAAGCGCCACTACGCCAGATGGATCGGCCCTTGCAAAGTTCCGGGTTTCCGCCCGGAAGGTTGGGTGGCCGGGTGGCCCACGATGGATTCGCCCGGATCGGGCGGATGGGCAACGGGGGCAGGGGAGATGGGTTCTGGCTATCGACGGCAAGGTGCCGGCTCGCCTGCGCAACCTCGCCAACGGAATCTGCCAACGGCCCTGTAACAGACGACTCAGCCGCGTGATCTCTGCGCCCGGCCGCATCGACGCCGTTGGCGGACGGAATCTTCTCGCATAGGATGAGCCCCAACCGCATGACCGCGCCCGAGTCGGCTCCGCTCACCTGCCTCCTGCGCGAGGTTTCGCGCTCGTTCCACCTCACCCTGAGGCTCCTGCCCACACCCGTCCGGACGCAGATCGGCGTCGCCTACCTGCTCGCTCGCGCCACCGACACCATCGCGGACACCGCCATCCTCCCGATGGACCTGCGGATCGAGGCCCTGCACCTCCTCAAGGACCGCATCCTGGGCGTCCGTGCCGGGCCGGTCGATTTCGGGTCCCTGGCGGAGAACCAGGCCCGGCCCGCCGAGCGCCTCCTCCTGCAACGCATCGAGGAAGTGATCGCCGAACTCAACCGCTTCGCCTGCTTCGACCGCTGCTGCGTCCGTGAGGTCCTGGAGACAATCGCCAGCGGACAGGAACTCGACCTCAGGCGCTTCGGTGAGGCTGACCCGGGACAGGTGGTCGCCCTCGCCACCGAGGGTGATCTGGACGACTACACCTTCCGGGTCGCCGGTTGTGTCGGAGGCTTCTGGACCCGGCTCTGCCGCTCGCACCTTTATCCCCGCGAACCCCTCTGCATGGCCCGCTACCTCGATGATGCCGGCCGCTTCGGCAAAGGACTTCAACTGGTCAACATCCTCCGGGATCTGCCCGTCGATCTCCGCCAGGGCCGGTGCTATATCCCTCGCGCATCCCTCGACCAACAAGGGCTCCAACCGGAAGACCTCCTGGATCCCGGCACCGAACCCCGCTTTCGCCCCCTCTACTCCGCCCTTCTCCTCCAAGCCGCCGACCACCTCACGGCCGGCTGGCGCTACACCTGCACCACGCCCCGGAACCAATTCCGCGTCCGGCTCGGGTGTGCCCTCCCCCTCCTGATCGGCGCCGAAACCCTGCGCCTGCTGGCGGTGAACCGGGTCCTGAACCCGGCCAGGCGCTGGAAGGTCTCCCGCTGGCGCGTTCGATCCCTCCTGTTCCAGGCGATCGTCTGGCACCCGTTCCCCCATCGTTGGGAACGGCTCTTCTCCCCCGAACTGCCCGACGCCACCTTCGTATGACCGGAACCCCACCCTACCGCTGAACGAGGGCCGCTGCCAACACCGCAAGCACTCCCACCGCCAGGATCGTCAGGACGATCTTCACCCAACTGTAGGGACGGTCCCCGGCAATCCTGCCCGTCGAGCCGTTGACCAGGACCTGATACGTGGTGCGCCCGAACTGGTAATTCAACAGCCAGACCGGCACGAGAAGGTGCTTGAAGGTCTGCGAGGAATAGTCCGCCTGCACCCGCAGGTTCCGATGGGTGTCCCCGGGAACCTGGGCCGCACATAACCCGCGGGCCTTCGCGTCCATCGCCTCCCGCGCCTTCCTGGCCGCCGCCACCAGGTCGATCTGGTACTGCTCCACCACCCAGCCCGCCAGATATCCCGCGTCATACGGCTTCAACTCCGTCTTCGTCGGAAACGGCTCGATGCCCCGCAGCAGATCCGTCCGCACCCCCTTGGTCGCAGGCACTGGCTCGTCATCGAAAAAGTGGCTCAGCCGCCCGGAACTGGGCACCCACCGAATCCGCCGCACCTGCCGCGTCTGCCGGTTCCCGTTGGCGTCCCGGTAGGTCTGCGTCTCGTAATAGTAATGCCCCGCCTCCGCCGACCACCGGGCCATCACCTGGGCGTCGAAGGTCCAGTAGGGCAGGTACACGCCATGGACGGTGTCGGTCAGGGCCCGGGATCGAAGCCGGTTGGGCGCAAACCAGCGCGAGGCATACCAGACGCGCATCTGTTCCCGCACCGCATCCACCGGCACCTGGAACGGCAGCACCCCGCTGGGCCGGATCGGCGCTCGCTGCGCCTCCACCGCCACGATCGACGGGGACCCGCAGAAATCGCAGCGCTGCGCAACGCGCCGCGCTTCGAAGACGGAAATGGCGTGGCAGTTCCGGCATTGGACCGACTTGGTGGAGGCCTGCCAACCGCGCTGGTCCGGAGTCAATTGACGCAGGGCCTCGACCAGGTCGTTCTCCCCAACCCATTGCCCGTCCGCCCCGAGGCGCGCCGGGGAAACGGTGCTGCAGTACGGACAAACCAGCAATTGGCGCCCCGCGTCCCACCGGGCATCGGCCCCGCATGCGGGGCAGGCGTATTTCTGAATCGATTGGAAGTCGGACATGACGCGATCCAAGGCCTCATTGCCGGGGGCGGGCGCCATGCCGAAACCCCGGCCCCGCACCGTCCACCCAATTCCGACCCTTCCTCACCGTTCCGGAACTCCTCAGTGGGCCAGGAATTCGTCCAGCGCCGCCTGCGATACGCGCCACGCACTCCCGATCCGGCGCCCCTTCAATTCCCCCGATTCCAATGTCGATAGCACATCGGCCTCCGTAACGCCCAGCGCCTGGGCCACCTCCTCCGGCGAATAGAGCCGTGGCGACTGCGGTGCGGCCGCCGCCCCAACCCCAACCGCCGCGGCCGGGGCCGCGGCCGCGGCCGGCGTGCCGGCCGGTTGGGCAAACTGCTGGGCCATCTGTTGGGCCATGGCCAGTCCAATGCCCAATTGCGCCGCCGCACTCCCGGTGCTGCCCTCCCCCTTCTCCATGCCCTGGGCCATCTGGAACTTCACGTAGTCGTTCAGGTCGCCCACCACCGACATGCTCGATCGCTTGTCGATGGCCGCCTCCACCTCCGGTGGCACGGAGGCGTTCTCCAGGATGAAACTCGTGATCTCGATGCCGTACTTCGCGGACGTCTGCGGATTGATCAGCGGCAGGATCGCTTCGCCCACCTCCTGGTACCGGGTCGCAAGGTCCAGCACCGGAATCTGCGCACTGGCCACTGCGTCGCTGAAAACACTCACAATCCGGGACCGCATCGTGTCGTGAAACTCGTCCAGCCGGAACTGATGGTCTGTTCCCGCCACTTCCCGCAGAAAAACCGGCGGATTCACGATCCGGAAATCGAAGGTGCCGTACGCCCGCACCCGCACGACCCCAAAGTCCTTGTCCCGCATCATGATCGGGTTCGAGGTCCCCCACTTGTTTCCCGAAAACAGGCGGGTGACGATGTAGTACACATCCGCCTTGAACGGGCTCTCGAAGCCGTACTTCCAGCCCTTGAGCCGCGAGAGGATCGGAATGTTGTCGGTGGTCAGCGAATGCTTCCCGGGCCCCAGCAGGTCGCCGTACTGCCCGAGGTACACGAACTGCACCATCTGGCTCTCCCGCACGATCAACTGCGCCCCTCGCTTGATCTCCCGATCCTCGTCCGGCCATCGGAAGCTTAGGGTGTCCCGGACGTCGTTCTCCTCCCACTGAATGATCTCCCACGCCTGTGACCGCAGAAATTTGAGGATGCTCATGGCTGCCCGGATGGATGATGTCCCAGCGGATAGGGGAGTTGCGGAAAACTCTCCAGAAAAAAGGACGCCCCATAGTTATTAAGCCCGGTTTGATTTGTTGACTCCAGGTTTAGTTTGTTGACGCCGTTTCTCAAATAATAAGCCAGGTTCATTGCATTGACTTTTGATCTCCGTACTCGCTCCCCTGATTAATAAGTCAGGTTCATTTTATTGACTCGATGGGCGAAGTCCAAAGGCTTGCCGGCGCTCAAAATCCAACGTCCGGATCGCAGCGCAGATGAGAAGGAGTCGGGCGCCGCCTCTCAACCGTCCCGCCCAGCCTCGGCCGATTCCTCAGCCACCGCCTCGGCCAAGTGCCGTTCCCGCCGCCGGAAGACGTACAGCACCCCGCCCACCGCACTCCAGACCAGACTCCCCGCGTAGGCCACCAACGAAATCGCCACGGCCGTGCCGGCGCCGATTCCAATCTCGGGCAGGCTCAGCAGATACAGGTAAAGGTTGTCCCGGACCCCAAGACCATTCGGCGTCAACGGCAGCGCCGAAATGCAGATCACCGCCGGCACCACCAGGAACATCGGTGTCCATGCCACCTGCAACCCGTACCCCCATACCAAGGTCATCAACTGAATCACGCAAACCGCCGTCAACACGACGGATAACACCAGCGCCTTTCCCAGCACGGCCCGGGACCTGCCCAAAACCCGGCACGATTCGAGCGCCCGCTCGATCATCGCGGCGCGAGGCAGGCGACGCAGCCAATGCCGGGCATTCGGCAACACCTGGGAAACGCCTCCCCGCAGGGATACCAGCAGAAATCCACCGGCCGCCACCGTCATGCCCAGCACCACCGCTCCCAACAGCACCATCCGCGGGTGGTTCAGCACCATCCCGAGATTGGGAATCAACAGGCAGGTGGCGAAAGCCAGCATCGCGAAGAGCCCCAGGACGCGGTCAAGCAGCACGCTGGTGACCGCTTCGGTCTTGAGGTGATGCGTCACCCGGGCCGCGTAATACGCCTTCAACAGGTCGCCGCCGGTGGCCCCCAGCAGGAACGAGTTGAAGAAATGGGCGATGAAGGAGATTTCCAGGGTCCGCCGGAAACCGGGGTTCAACCCCTGCGATCGCAGCACCAGCCACCACCGCCAGGCACCCAGCAGGATCGTCAACCCCCACAACCCGATCGAAGCGATCAGCCAGCCAGCCTGCACGGCAAGAAGCGTCCGCCCCAATTCCACCGGACCCAACCGCCACACCGTCACCCAGCGTTCCCAACGCGGCATGGCGTCCAGCACCACTCCCTCAGCCGCCAAGACCGACCGGCTCTGGTCGTGAAAAATCGCATGAAACGCCCAGGCCAGAAGCACTCCGGCCATCCCCAACCGCCAGGCAACTGACCAGATCCTGCGGACCGCCCCTTTCACTCGGGACCCCACAGGCCCTGGATGTGCGCCAGGCCCTGCGGGATCATTTCGGCGGGAGCCGACGGGCTAAGTTCCAGAACTTTCAAGTGTTCCGGCCGGACATAGGGCGCGAGTGCGGCAAAATCGATCGTGCCCGTCCCGGGAACCATGTGGTCACGCCCCGGAAAGCCGACATCGTGGATGTGGAATCCGAGCAACCGATCCGCCAGCCCGCCCACATGCATCGCATGATGGATCAACCCGAGATTCTCCTTGATCTGCCCATGGCCGGTGTCGTGCCAATACCCAATGCAGGACTGCGGAAACTCCCGGAAAAACAGGTGGAAATCGCTCTCGAACGGGATCTCTTCGATGGCCTCCCGGTTCTCGATCGCCAACCGCACGCCCCGGCTCGATGCCTCCTCCGCCAGGGCCCGCAGGAAAGCGTAGGCCACCTCCACATGCGGTTCCTTGCGCGATTCCCGCTTGTGAACCGCTTCTTCCAACAGCTTCTCGTACTTAGGCGTCTCACGCTTCCCAGCCTCGATCATCTCGAGCAACCGGTCCGTGTAGTCCCGCATCTCCACCGCCCCCATGTGCAACACCACCAGGGAAGCCTTCAGGCGCGCCGCCGTGTCCAGCGTCTTCAGGGTGTGCTTCCATGCGTTGTCCCGTTCCCGACGATCCAACGCGGTGAACTTGAACAGGTTGGGCGCCGGATAATGGATGCCGATCGGAAGCGGGCAGAAGTTGTGCAGGGAGGAGATCTTGATCTCGCCGGCCTCGACCGCCTCAATGATGCCCGGGAGCAGCCCAAGCCGAATCCCGTGGCTCAACTCGGCATACTCGAACCCCAAGGACCGGATCTCCTGCAGCATCTGTCGGCCACAGGTATGCCGGCCTGAATTCCAGCAACTGGAAAGCGAATACATGATCGCCTAGCCCGTGGCCGGGATGGCGCAGTGGACCCCGAAGGAACGCCAGGTCAGATCCCGGCAAGCTCCACACGCCATCCCGCCAACGGAAATCGCCAAGCCGCGGCTGTCGAGCTGCCCACCAGACGCCAGAGCCTTACAGCTCCGCGTAGCGGGCGCTCAGCATCGCGTTGAAGCGCGCAACCTTCAGCTTGCGGCGGCGGCGTTCGCTCGGCTTCTCGTAATGCCGATGATTCCGGACCTCCTTGAGGATGCCCTCGCGATCCACCTTCTTCTTCAGGCGCCGAAGGGCCTTTTCCACCGGTTCGCCTTTTTTCAGTTTGATCTCGGTCACGCTACGTCACTTCCTTTCCCGACCTCGGCTTTCCAGCAGGGCAACCCCCCGGACCACAGCCGCTCCGGTCAAAATGGAGCGGCAGGCTATGCGCGCCGGGGGGAGGTGTCAATCGGCGCGAACAGGCGTTTTCGCGCCCCCTCCGGATCCCCAACCGCCTCGCCCGGCATGGACTCAGCCTCGCCCCATCGACTGCCACGGCGGACGCTCGGGGAGCGATGCGTTGAACTCGCGCACCAGCGCGCTTTCGTAGTCCCCCGCATACTGGTTGGCAAAGAACGCATCGAGCCCCTCCGACAACAACCGCTGCCAGGAAACCTCTTCGCGGCCGGGAATGATGGGATAAAACAGCGCCAGATTGGTCTTGGCCGCCGTGAAATCGCCCGGCGCATCCCCGATCATGAGGACTTGACCCGGCGGGTACTTCCCGCCTGCCGCCGCACGCAAATGTTCCTTCTTCGATCCCAGTTCCTGCCCGGCAATCAGCGCAACCTGGTTCGCCAGGGCATGCTCCGCCCACTCGCGGGAGAGGGCCGCTCCGGGGGTTTGCGAGATCACCATGGCATCGGCCTGCCCTTCCAGCCGGGCCAGGCATTCGCGAACACCCGGAAACGGTGGCACCCCGTGCACAATGTCCTGAATCTGCCGATCCACCGCCAGGGACCATTCCAGGACGGGCCCCAGCGCCTCGTTGCCGCGCGTTTCCACCTCGGCCCGCAGGGTGGACAGCGAATGCTGGGGTTCCCGCGCCATCCAGGCATCCAGATCGTCGGTCCCAGGCACCCGGACTCCCCGCGCCGCCACCTCCGGCCGCTCGGCCAGCAGGGTGAGGGCGTTGGAGAGGGCCGGGTAACGATTGATGCCCCGCGTCTTCGAGTAGAGGTTGACGAACTCCCAAACCTCCCGCGCATACCGCGCCACCGCCTGGAGGCCGAAGTGCTTGATGAACATCGGCGTAAAGCACTCCTTGTGCTTGATCTCCATCGAGTCGAATACGCACCCGTCGGAGTCGATTCCCACGAAGTACGGATGGCGCGGCGCGAATTCGCGCAGGACTTGGGCGGCGTCGTTCATGGTGGCAGCAGTCGTCCCGCGCAATGTGCGGAGCGGGCCACGGACCGGGAAAGGCAAAACTGGTGCCCCCCCGCCCGGTGTCCCGACTTCGGTCGGCCGCAGCTGGAACCCGCGACCTTGACGCCTCACGGAACCCATCGGATCCGCGGATGGTTCGTCCTGCCACGGTCTGCCGCGGAATCCCAGTAGTCCATGGCGCGAAACCGCCGGGCGTGCCCGTCCAGAAAGAGAAACTGCGCGCCCCCCACATGCAGGTTCGTGTGGACATACCCCCAATAGCCCACCGCCGGCAGGTTCTTCGAATCGAACAGCCACACCATCCTCGATGGCTCCGGCACGCTCCCCAAACGCGTCGGCATGTCCCCTTCGCTGGTCCCGTCCACGTGCTGATTCAAGCAATAGTGAAACAGGTTCCGGCCGTTGCTCCGACGCCGGTTCGCCGGGCACAGCCAGACGGTCGAACCCACCCCGGCGGAAGGGTCCGTCCGCCACGCCTGATCATGGTACCTCGGAATGCCCATCTGCCTCGGCAACTGGATGTACCACCCGCGGTTTGTCTGCGCGTCCCCGGGATTTGGGAAGCCCTCGGGGGGCAGCCAATCGCCATGGTCCAGCGCATACAACATCGTGGCCAGCCCCCACTGCCGCAGATGATTCAGACACATCGCCCCGTGCGCCCGCGCCCGAACCCGACCCGCCCCCGCCCCCAGCAGGCTCGCCAGCAGCGCCACCACCGCCACGGTCACCATCAACTCCAGCAGCGTGAACCCCCCACGCCGTCGTCCCTGGCCGGAACCGGCACCTTCCTTCGCCTTGAAACAAAGCATAGCCCCTCCCGTATGGATTCGGGATGCATGGCCGCCCTCCCAGGCGCAACCCCTCTCCTACCCGGTCCACCCCCCCTCGCGCACCTCAAATCGCTCAACTCGCTCGGATCGCCCCAGAGAGCCCCAACGCCTCAGCCCTTCCCTTCGGCACCGCTCCAACTCCCTCGCCCAGGACCCGGCGCAGCCACCGGTCCAGGGGACGCCACACCCCCTCCTCCGGCATGCCCTCGGGCCAATCACCCCACTCCGCTTCGAGAAGGGATTCCGCGAGCTGCCCGCTTGACTCCGGAAGCCCTCCCCCTTCCCACCCCGGCAGCAATCCCGACTCCGCCAAATGCCGCAGTTCCAGACTCCACACCGCCAATGGCGACACCGCGGCCCGTTCCAGATGGACGAGGTACGCCCGGAACAGCCCCCACGTGCCCGGCAGCGGCGTGTCCGTCTCGGTCGTCTTCTCGATCAGCAATACCCCGTAGGCCGCCTGCGCCAGCCGGCTCCAGTCCGTCCGCAACTGCGGAAACACCGTCCGCAGCGTCACCTCCCCCAGCCCGTGCAGCTCCGACCGGCGCGACCTCCGGAAGGTGAACGCCGCCTCATGGAACAAGTCCAGCCGGCCCCGGTACGGCGACCTGGCCCGCCGCGCCCCCTTGGCCACCGTCGCCACCCGCCCCGCCTCCTCGGTCAGCCAGTGCACAATCAGCGAACTCTCCGTCAACGGACGCACCCGCACCACGATTCCCGTTGCCCGCTCTTCCATGGAACCCCCGCTCACCGCGCCTCGACCACGGTCACCGTGGAACCTTCCTCCTCCCTCCCACTCCCACCCTCCAGCACCCCCGGGGCCTCCCCGTTGGCCGGGGCCACCAGCGTCCCCGCCCCCCCAGGCAATGCCGGCTGCCATGGGGGCGTCACGGAGCCGAGGCTGATGATGTACTTGATTCCGTCCGTCACCGTCATGTCGAGCACCCGCACCTGGTTTTCCGGTACCATGACCAGGTAGCCGCTGGTCGGATTCGGCGTGGTGGGAACGAAGACACTCAGGACCTTTTCCTGTGTCCGGTGCTGTACCTCCTGCTGGTCCGCCCCGGTCACGAACCCCAGCGAATACACTCCTTTCCGCGGGAACTCGACCAGCACCACCTGCTTGAACGACCGGCCGTGGGTGGACCGGAACGCATCGTTCACCTGCTTGACCACCCCGTGGATGGTGTTCAACACCGGCACCCGCAACAGGATCGCGTCCACCGCCGCAATCGCCTTCCGGCCCAGAAAATCGCGGCCGAGGTGCCCGGTCAGCCACACCAGCGCCACCAGCAGCACCGTGGCCGCCACCTTCCAGTGCCAGAACATCTGGCCGCTCCGCCCGTTCACATAAATGAACTCCCGGTCCAGAACCCAGGGCAGGAAGAACAGCAGCGTGCTCGCGGCATTCGACACCGCCCCCAGCAGCCACTCGAAAATCACCAGCGAGACCGCCACCGGCAACACAATGGCAACCCCGGCGTAGAAATCGCCCCTCCACGTGTGTGCCTTCTCGCTCATGCGTTCACCCTAGGCGAGCCACCAACTCCCGCAACGCGAACCGTCTCGCCAGCCGCCTCACCCAACGATCCTCCGCCCGCTTCATCGCCCGTCGCGAGACCCCGTCCCGATCGTCGTACCCCTGCAAGTGCAGCACGCCATGCACCACGTACCGCACCAACTCCATCGACGGCGTGCTCCCGAACTCCTCCGCCTGTCGCACCGCGTCGTCCACGCTCACAAACAACTCCCCATGAAGCGCCTCCCCCGGCCCCTCCCGATGGTCGAAGGTGATGACATCCGTGGACCCCTCGTGACCGAGCCACCGCTCATTCTGCTCCGACATCGCCCGCTCCCCCACCAGCTGAATCCCCAGACACCACTCCCCCAGCCCCAGTTCCTCCCCCAGGAACGCCTCGGTCAGACGCGTCAATCCCTCCCGGTCCACGAGCCACCGGCGCTGCCGCACCCGCACCACCACCTCCCGCTTCATACTCCGTTCCCGTCTCCGCCCTCAGATCTCCAGTCTTCAGGTCTCAGGTCTCAGGTCTCAGGTTTCAGGTTTCAGGTTTCAGGTTTCAGGTTTCAGGTTTCAGGTTTCAGGTTTCAGGTTTCAGATCTCACGGCCCCTCCCTATCCCGCCGGCCCCGGTGTTCCTCGTAGGCCGAGATGATCCGCTGCACCAGCGGATGACGCACCACGTCGCGCCGGGTGAACTCGCACACGGCAATCCCCTCCACCCCGCGCAAGGCCCGCACCGCCTCGACCAGCCCCGACGGACGGTTCTTGGGAAGGTCGATTTGTGTCGGATCCCCCGTCACCACCGCCCGCGACCCGAATCCCAGCCGGGTCAGGAACATGAACATCTGCTCCCCCGTGGCGTTCTGCGCCTCGTCCAGAATCACAAAGGCGTTGTTCAACGTCCGTCCCCGCATGTACGCCAGCGGCGCGATCTCGATCACCCCGCGTTCCTTGTTCTTCTGAATGTCCTCCGCCGGCATCATGTCGTGCAGCGCGTCCTGCAGGGGTCGCAGATAGGGCGCGATCTTCTCGTACAGATCGCCGGGCAGGAAACCCAGCGCCTCGCCCGCCTCCACGGCCGGACGCGTCAGGATGATCCGGGCCACCTTCTCCTCCCGCAACGAAGCCACCGCCATGGCCATGGCCAGGTAGGTCTTCCCCGTCCCCGCCGGCCCGATCCCCAAGGTCAGGTCATGCTGCCGGATGGCCTCCACATACCGGCGCTGCCCGGTCGTCTTCGGCGTCACCTGGGCCTTCCGGGTCGAAGTCTGGATCCGCGTCCCGAACAGGTCGGCCAACGCCTCCGCCCCCTCGTGCTGGACCACGTTCAGGGCGTAGGCAAACTCCTTCGTCCGGATCGGCTGCCCCGCCTTGGCCGAGGCCTCGAGCAATTCGAACAGCCGTCGAGCCTTCCCCACCGCGTCGGTGCCGCCTTCCAGTTTGATCCATCCCTCCCTCGACGTGGCCTTCACCCCCAGCGCCTTCTCCAAAGCCTGCAGGTTCTTGGGGTCGTTGTGGAACAACTGCTGCGCGTGGCGCGCACTCTCGAAGTGCAGCGTCTCCTCGGTGGTCTCCCTCACAAGCGTCTCATTCCTCCCGCGCCAACGCCTGGCGCACATTTTCCGCCACCTCCCGCAACGCCTGCGGCAACACCGTCGTCCCCGCCAGCACCGGCATGAAGTTCGTGTCCCCCGCCCACCTCGGCACCACATGCAGATGCAAATGCTCCTCGATCCCCGCCCCCGCCACCCGCCCAAGATTCAGCCCCACATTGAACCCGTCCGCCTTCATCGACTCCCGCAACACCCTCATGCAACGCCGCGCCATCCGCATCAACTCCAGCATCTCCTCGTCCGTCAATCCGTCCAGATCCCTCACCTGACGGTACGGCACCACCATCAGGTGGCCGCCATTGTACGGGTAGTTGTTCAGCAGCGCGTAGCAGGTCCGGCCCCGTGCCACCACCAGGTTTTCCTCGTCGTCCGTCCCTTCCCCGATCCGACGAAACACCGATCCGTTTCCGCCCGGCTCCTTCGGCGCCAGGATATACTCGATCCGCCACGGGGCGTGCAGACGTTCCATCGCCCGAAACGCTAGCCCCTCCCCACCCCCCGGTCACGCCGGAAACCTTCGCCCCCCCGCTTCCCGCCCCGCCAGAGGGGTTGGGTGTCCACGCTTCAGCGTGAGCCTCCGAACCACCCCGACACGCTAAAGCGTGCACACCAAACGAAGGGCGGCAAGACCCTGTACCATCCTTCCATCCCATCCCCCTCTTGCCGCACGGTACACCCGGGGTGCGTCTGCGGAATGTCGAACGGAACATGGGCCTAACCCTGAACGGCCTTCGCCTGCGCCAGGTCGAGACGGTTCAACACGCGGTCCCGGCCCAGCACAGCCATCAGGTGATAAAGGCTCGGGCCGACCCCGCGCCCGGTGCAGGCCACCCGGCACGGTTGCACCAGCGGACCGGCCTTCACCCCGAGATCCACCGCCAATTGCTTCAGCGCCGCCTCGAGGGCGGCGGCTTCGAACCCCGGCAAGGCCGCGAACCTCTCCCGCAACTGCCCGAGCAGCGGTGCGCTCGCCGGGGTCAATGCCTTCGCCACCGCTTCGGCATCGAAGCGCAGGGCATGGTCCGGGAGGAAATAGAAGTCCACCCACCCCGCCAGTTCCCCGAACAGCCGCCCCTTCTCCTGGACCGTCCCAAGTGCCGCCGCGACGTACTCGGGCGCGAAGGCGGACGTGTCGATGCCGGCCCGCCGCAGGGCCGCCGCACCGATCTCCACGAACCGGGCCGGATCCAGCCGCCGGGTATGCTCGAAGTGGAAGTGCTCGAGCTTCTTCAGGTCAAACCGCGCATTGCTGCGGTTCACATCTTCCAGCCTGAACCGGCGCGCCGCCTCCTCGAGGGTCATCGGTTCCTCCCCGCCCTTCGGGCTCCAACCAAGCAGACACAGGTAATTGTTCACCGCCGCCGGCAGATACCCTTCCTCCACATACGACTGCAGGCTCGCCCCCCGGTCGCGCTTGCTCATCTTCGATCCGTCCGGATTCAGAATCAGCGGGATGTGCGCATACTCCGGCGCCTCGGCCCCAAGCGCCCGGAAGAGTGCGATGTGCTTGGCCGTGTTGCTGACGTGGTCCTCGCCGCGGATGACATGCGTGATGCCCATTTCCAGGTCGTCGATCACGTTGACCAGGTGGAACACCGGCTGCCCATCGCTTCGAACGATGACGAAGTCCGGGTCCGCCTCCTCCCGGTCGGTCAGCGCGCGGGTGATCTCGCCAACGATCCGGTCGCGAAGGACGATCGGCTCCCGGGGCATCCGGAAGCGCACCGCCCCGTCGCGCTCGTAGGCATGACCCCGCTGCCGCAACACCTCGATCCACCGCTGGTAATGTCCGGACCTTCGGGACTGAAAATACGGACCCCGCTCGCCGCGGCTCGGCCCATCGGGATCGCCAGTCTCCGGCCCCTCGTCCCAGTCCAGCCCCAGCCACCTCAACCCATGAAGAATCACATCGGTTGCCTCCTGCGTGTTGCGGGCCGCATCGGTGTCCTCGATCCGCAATACAAACGCACCCCTCTGGCTGCGGGCAAAAAGCCAGTTGAACAGGGCCGTGCGCGCCCCGCCGATATGCAGAAAACCCGTCGGCGAGGGAGCAAACCGGACGCGAACCGTGGACGCCATGCCCCGGACGATAAAAAGCGGCCTCGCCGAAGTCCATCGGTCCGAGCATCCGCGTCACCTCGACCCCACCCCATCCTGCCAACCCCGGCCCACCACCAAATCCAGGCGGCCATCGCGATTCCGGTCGGAGGCTTCCACGTTGGAATATCCCCTTTCCGGAGTCCCGGCAGCCCTGAACTCGGACCCCCGTTTCTTGACGGACCGGGGGCGGCCCGTATCCTCGTCGGCTCGTCGGATTCCCGACGAGGTTCCCGAAGGTTCCGAAGCGATTCTGTCAGCTACTGCCAACCATGAGCACCATCACCGAGATTCTAGCCCGCGAAATCCTCGACTCCCGCGGCAACCCCACGGTCGAAGTCGATGTCGTCCTCGCCGACGGCACCGTGGGCCGCGCAGCCGTCCCCTCCGGTGCCTCGACCGGAGAGCACGAGGCCATCGAACTCCGTGACGGCGACAAGAAGCGATACCTCGGCAAGGGCGTTCAGAAGGCGGTCAAGAACGTCCTCGAACGAATCGCCCCGAAACTGCTCGGCACGGACGCCTTCGACCAGTTGGCCGTGGACCGCACCATGCTCGACCTGGACGGCACCGAGACCAAATCGAGGCTCGGAGCCAACGCGATCCTGGCAGTGTCGCTCGCCAACGCGAAGGCCGCGGCGAACTGCGTCGGCTCCCCCCTGTTCCGCTACCTTGGCGGCACCAACGCCAAGGTCCTCCCGGTGCCCATGGCCAACGTCATCAATGGAGGCGCCCATTCCGACGCCCCCATCGATTTCCAGGAATTCATGATCATGCCCCACGGGCTCCCCACCTTCAGCGAGGGGCTCCAGGCCATTACCGAGATCTTTCACGCCCTCAAGGCGGTCCTGAAGAAGAAGGGCCTCAGCACCGCCGTCGGCGACGAGGGCGGGTTTGCCCCCAAACTGGAAAGCGTCGAAGCGGCTCTGGACGCCATTGCCCAGGCCACCAAGGACGCCGGTTACAAGCTCGGCAAGCAGATCTACCTCGCCCTCGATGTCGCCAGCTCCGAATTCTACAACAAGGACGCCGGCACCTACACCTTCAAGAAAAGCACCGGGGAAACCCTCTCCGGCGAGCAACTCGTCGAGTTCTACGTCAAGCTCTGCAAAACCTACCCGATCGTCAGTATCGAGGACGGCTGCGCCGAAGGCGATTGGGACAACTGGAAGCGCCTGACCGATGCCCTGGGCGACCGGGTCCAACTGGTCGGCGACGACCTCTTCGTCACCAACGTCAAGTTTCTCCGCCGTGGCATCGACTCCAACACCGCCAACTCGATCCTGGTCAAGGTGAACCAGATCGGTTCCCTCACCGAAACCCTCGATGCCGTGCAGCTCGCCCAGTTCCACGGCTACACCGCAGTGCTCAGCCACCGTTCCGGCGAGACGGAGGATGCCACCATCGCCGACATCGCGGTGGCCACCAACTGCGGCCAGATCAAGACCGGCTCCCTCAGCCGCAGCGATCGCCTGGCCAAGTACAACCAGCTCCTCCGCATCGAACAGATCCTCGGCCGGAACGCCGTCTACGCCGGCCGCTCCGCCCTCCCCAAGGGCCGCTGATCCGCCACCCATCCCGGACTTCCCACCACCCTGACGGGAAGTCCGGTTCCCCCTCCCCGCTCGCGCCCGCCCGCCGCCCACCGTGAGTGAGCTCGATCTCCAGCGTCTGCTGGCTACCCGCGCCGCCCCCTGGCGCCTGTCCCTGGCCCGTCGCGTCGAAGCCCGCAGCGTCGAAATCGCCATCACCGTTGTCATCCTGATCAACGCCGTGATCCTCGGAATGGAAACCAGCCCGAGCCTGCGCGCCCAGATCGGCGGATGGCTCGTGGCCATCGACCGGATCTGCCTCTCCCTGTTCGTTGTCGAACTCGGCATCAAACTCACCGCCTATCGCGGCCTCTTCTGGCGCAACGGCTGGAACTGGTTCGACGCCGCCGTCGTCGGCATCGCCCTCGTCCCGGGTTCCGGTGCATGGTCGGTCCTCCGTTCGCTCCGCGTCCTCCGCGTCCTCCGGTTGCTCACCATCATCCCCCAGCTCCGCAAGGTCGTCGCCGCCTTCCTCCACGCCATCCCCGGTCTCGCCAGTGTCATCGCGGTCGCCAGCATCTTCTACTACACCGCCGGCGTGCTGGTCACCGCCCTGTTCGGACCCACCCATCCCGACTGGTTCGGCACTCTCGGACGCAGCCTCTACACGCTCTTCCAGATCATGACCCTCGAGAGCTGGTCGATGGGCATCGTCCGGCCCGTCATGGAGTCGCACCCCTGGGCCTGGGCCTTCTTCGTCCCCTTCATCGTCGTCGCCACCTTCACCATCCTCAATCTCTTCATCGGGATCATCGTCTCGACCATGCAGGAACTCGCCACCGAACCCCCTGCCTTCCTCAGCCAGGACGATCTCATCGTGACCCTGCGCCGGATGGAACAGGATCTGCAAAACCTCCGCACCACGGTCGAACGCAGGTTGACACCGCCCCCCAACGGCGCGACACCTCCAGACAGCCCTTCGGCCCAGCCCTGACCCCGCGGCGGCCGGGGCCTTCGCCCATGCGCCACGCCGCCAGTCTCCGATCCCACCCCCGCTCCGGCGCCTCCCGGCGCACTGCGTTCCTCACCCTCGCCCTCCTGGCCTGCACCGCGACCGTCCTCCCCGCCGCCGACTGGCCCCAGTACCACGGGCCGCTCGGTGACGGCAGTTCCCTGGAGTCCGTTCGCACCGACTGGGAGGAACAGCCCCCGCGCATCCTCTGGCGCCGGCCCATCGGTCCCGGCTGGAGTTCGATCGCCGCGCAGCACGGCCGGATCGTCACCCAGGAACGGCGTGCCACCCCTTCCGGGGAACGCGAGTTCTGCCTGGCCCTCGACGCCGCCACCGGCGACCCCCTCTGGGCCGTGGACGTCGAACGCGCCCGTTACACCGACCTCGCCGGATACGACGACCGCATCGACGGGCCCCGCTCCACCCCCACACTCGATGGCGATCGCGTCTATCTCATCACGTCCCACCTGAAACTCCTCGCCCTGCACGCCGGGACCGGTGACATCGCGTGGATCCGCGATTTTCCCCAGGAACTCGGCAGTTCCGTCCTTCCCTGGGAGAACGCCGCCTCGCCGCTCCTGGTGGGTGACCTGATCCTCCTCAATGCCAACGCTCCCGGCCGCCGCCTGATGGCCGTTCGCAAGCACGACGGCTCGACCGCCTGGAGCGGTCAGGAAGTCGGCCTGACCCACGCCACCCCCGTCCTCGCCCACCTCGACGGCGTCGCCCAGGCCATCTTCCTCACCCTCCCCGGGCTCGTCAGCGTCGTCCCCGAAACCGGCGCCGTCCTCTGGCGCCTCGAGTTCTCCCCCTCCCACACGTCCACGGCCGCCTCTCCCGTCGTGGCTGGCAACCACGTTCACGCCTCCGCTGCCTACGCCGCGGGAACCTGGATCGGGCAGATCAGCCGCACCGACTCCGGCTTCACCGCGGTCGAAACCGCCCGTCAACGCGGTAATGCCTACCAACTCCACTGGTCCACCCCGGTGGCACACGAAGGATTCATCTACGCCATCCCCAGTCCCACTTCCGCCCAGGCTCGCCTCGCCTGCCTCGACCCGTCCGCCGGCACCAACCGCTGGACCCAAACTCAAGTCGGCTCCGGCAATATCGGCTTCGGCAGCCTCATCCGCGCCGCCAATTCCCTCATCGTCCTCACCGAGTCCGGCGAACTTGTCCTGGTTCCGCCCAACCCCCAGGGCTACTCCGAACTCGGCCGCTTCAAGATCCTTCATGCCCACTGCTGGAATCGTCCCGCCCTCGCCAACGGCGTCCTCTTCGCCCGCAATTCCTCATTGCAATCCGAAATCGTCGCCGTCGATCTCAGCACCGCCCCACCCCCGCTTCCCCCGCTCCGACTCGCCACCGAACTTCCCCGGAATGGCGGCGGCGTCCGCCTTAAAGTCGCCAGCCTCGACGGCGCCCCAATCAACCCCGCCTGGGCCGGGCGACTCGAAGTCCTGAGCACTCCCGAACTGCCCGGACCACCTCAGCCCTGGCCCACCGTCTTCGCCCCGCTCCAGCCCGAGGGAGATGCCCTGGTCACCGAGCTTCCTGCCGATCTCGGGCCAATCCGGTTCTTCCGCGTTCAAGATCGGGAGGGCCGACCATGAACCCGCGCCGGTCATCCCGTCCGGGCGAAGCCGGCCAACGCCCGTCCACCCTCCCAGCCACCAACCCCGCCTTCACGCTGGTCGAATTGCTCGTCACCATCGCCATCATCGGGATTCTCGCGTCCATGCTCCTGCCCGCTCTCGCCAACGCCCGCGAACGCGCCCGCCGAACCGCCTGCCTCAACCTCCAGCGCCAATTCGTCCTCGCCGCCCACCTCTACGCCGGTGATCACGAAGACCGGCTCCCCCCCGGTGGCACCGACAACAGCAATCCCAACGATACCCACACCCCCATCCTCTCCCACGCCTCCAAAACCAACCTCCTCCGGTACGCAGGCGATCTCCGCTCCCTCGATTGTCCCAACCTCACCCGTTGGATGGAACGTCGCGAAGGTTGGCGCCTCCACGACGACTACGGCATCGCCATCGCCTATCACTACCTCGGCGGACATCCCGGCACCCCTTGGGACGCCGTGCCCGGCTCCACCAATCGCTGGACCTCTCCCCAGAAGTCCGGCGACGACCCGACCCTCGTCCTCGTCGCCGACCTCAACGTCTATTGCCCCAGCTTCCAGCGCATCCTCGCCCCCCACGGCGCCCGCGGCCCCATCGTCCGCGAAGAAGATCACTTCGATCAGGACGACCGCCTCTTCGACCAGACTCCCGCCGACATCGGCGGGCGCGGCGGCAACGTCGCCCTTCTCGACGGCTCGGCCGCCTGGCGCCCCATGTCACGCATGCGTGCCTACCGCGCCTCGCATCTCTGGGGCGCCGACGGCGCCTTTGGAGTCTGGTGACCCCGCCGCACCACCGCGCACCCCACCGTCATCGCCAGAATCAGAAGCCCGAGACTCGATGCCGTCTCGGGGACCGGCCGCACGGACCGCAGCGTCGTTCGCACCTCGATATCCACGTCCTTCGAGGCGTAGGCATACATCGACCCCTTGAGCACGAACCGGTACAGATGCGTCGGATCCACCTCGAACCTGACCTCAGGAGGCACTTCGCCATACTCAAAGTTGTCCCCGAAGTAGGTCACCAGGCTTCGCCCCGCGGTGATATCCCAGAGCGATACCTCCAGCGTCTGCTCCCACGCGTAGTAGTTGTAGCGGTAGTGGCCCTCAAGGGTCAGTACGAGCACCGGACATTCGGGCTGAAACACCCACGTGCCCTCCGCCCACGCCGAAATCCCCGCTCCGTCCACCTCCGCGCAATACCCGCTGATGCCCATCCCCCCGGTTCCCACCCAGGCTCCCGCCGCCGCCGAATCGCCGGGCGTCCGAGCCGCACCGATGATGCCGCTGCTGCTGCTGGTCCGGGTCACGCCACCCCATTCGCCGTCCTCCACCCAGGAGATCGAAAGATCATACTGCTGGAATACCGTACGAATCCCCAAGGAAGCCGCTCCCGCCCATCCCGAAGCAACCAGCAGGCCCCCCAACACGGCACCCGCCCCAACCCGCCGCCAGACCGCACGGGGCCAGCCACCCCAGATGGACTTCCCTTGAATCCCGGGGCCATCGCCCGGTCCCCCGGACTTCACTGCGCCTCCCTCGGGAAGCGATTGTACATGGATCAAGTTCATGATGGTACGGGGCCAAGGCGACCTTCCCCACCCTCCCCGGAAACGCAACGGATTTGCCGCGAATGGACCCCGACCCTAAACCGGCGCCTCGCACTCAGGTTCCCGGCAAGCGTCTGAACCAAAAAAATTATCCGCCAGACTCTTTCTTGTTGATAAACAAATAGACTGCCCGACTCTTTATTGTTGACTATCCAATTAAATTGCCCGGCATTTTATAATTGATTGTAGACGATCCCCAACCAGGTCCTGAATGGGAGCGCCGGAAGGGAAGGAGATCCCTCGAGGACCGAAGCTCAATCGCGGTCAAGATTGCTTAGCCTGACTCTTTACTTTATTAGGACTGGAAGGCAGCACGGAGAGGCTGGCGGGGTTGGAGGCAAGCCGGGCAGAACCGGACAGCGCGGGGCATCCGGGAATGGGCGAACGTCGCTGGGACAGATCCTGCGAGTGCGGATCCGGCACATCACCAACGGGCTGGGGTGTGCCCGGAGAAGAAGGAGTTCGCGGACCCGATGGGCTCCCTTGTCCGCCCTAGCTCGGTGTCCCGGCTTCAGCCGGCCAGAATCATTCCCCACTACCCTGCTCCAATCCCAAGCCCCTGCACGCTGAACCCAGAATTCGGGATGTACCGTCAGGCGGCACGCCGCGCGTCCACGGATGCATCGACCGACTATCGTCCGGGAAGCGTCGCCAACGCCTCGACCGGCAGCACCCGGATCAGTGCCGGTCGAGAAGCCTGCCCATCATCGGCCCGCGCCCGCAGGTGAAACAACCGGCTGCCCGGTTGCGCCTTGGGAGCGGCGGTGATGAAGAATTCCCGCTCCGACTGCCCTTCCACAATGAGGAGCCCGTTGAGCCCAATGTTGTCCACATAAAGTCCATGCGGCAGGTTGCGGCCCGAATCCTCGTTTCCAAACTCGATCCGCCCCTCGAAATCGTGCCGCGTCGCACGCACCCTCGCGGTGAGGGTCTCGCCAGGTCGCAGCGAAAACTCCAGCAGCCCGTCCGGGCGCGTCTGCACCACCGACCGATCCTCGGAGGGCAGAATCTCCACGGTAACCTTGGGCGGCGCGCCCAATTGGAGGTTGCCGAGTCCGCCGATGGGTTTCTTCACCTCCCGCCCCGCAATCACCGCGGTCGCGGTCACCGTCACCGCACGATCCGCCTCGTCATCCGGATCCCCCGCGTCGGCCCCCGCATACAACACGGCGACCGCCCCCACCTGCCCCGCCTCGATCTCGACCGGTGCGCTGGTGTCCCATCCCGACGGCAGACCGTTCACCTCAATCCGAATCGGACCGTCGAAGCCCTCGTGGCGCTGGGCCCGGAAGATCAGCTCGCGACCACTGCCAGGACTGACCTTGGGATTCAGCCCCTGGAGGCTCACCTCGAAGTCCGGCCGCGGCGCGCGAAGGGCGAGGACGTAGTGAAATCCGCTCCCTTCCCCAAACCCGCGGACATCCGTGACCCGGGCCAGATACTCCCCGTCGGCCGGGGCGGTGAAGGGCAGCATCGAGTCGGTCCCATGCCGCCGGGAAGGATCATCGTCGTTGACGTAGTTGAGCCGGAACACCGGCAGCCCGTTGGGCGCCGGATCCGATCCCGGCGGGTAAGGCGTGACGATGTAGCACGGTGCGCCCAGGGCGTGAACCAGCGGTGTGGTCGAAAAGAACGTGTGGCGGCGTCCTTCACCCGGATAAACCTTGAACCCGGAATCCGGTCCCCGCGGGTACAGCCACAACCGCACCACCTCGCCATTGGCATACAGGTACTCGTCCAGCTCCATCTCCGCCCAGTTGTGCACCCGGAAGTCGTCCGAAGTGTCGGAGTCCTTCCCGCGAAACGTGAACCACGAATCCTTGGTGGCCTGAAGCACCACCTGCTCGACCGGCCGGCCGTCGGCATGCAACACCTCGATCCGCGAATCCAATCGCGATTGCGCCCGGGCCGCGATGACTTCCAACCACATCGGCTCGCCAGCCCGCGCCTGAAACCGGAACAGGTCCGCATCCCCCGGCCGGTCGATGCTCCCCTCGATCTCCACCGGCCACGTCACGCCCTGCGCATCGCCCGGAACATCGTTCGGCTCGCGCTCCTGCACCCGCGCCGGCGCCGACGCCGACTGCCCCCCGGCGGCAACCGCCTCGACACCCTCCAACTCCGGGGCTGACGCCGCCACGGCGGCAAGCCTCAGGGGCTGCGGCCCGGGTTCGCCCATCCGGTCGCCCGACAACCCCGGCAGCGTGGCGGTCGAGCCATCCATCCGTCCGAGGTAAAACCGGGCGGGATGCCGCATGGCAACCGCCGCAGCCACCACATCGGGCTGGACGGGATACTCCTGGATCCACTCGAGGTCCGGCAGGCTCCATAACTTGAGCGTGTGATCGTCCGCGCTCGACAGCACGAATCGTCCATCGGCGCTCAGGGCCAGGGCGTGGATGGCCGTCTCGTGCGCAAACCGCGATTGCAGCCGCGGATTCAAGGCCGGAGCGTCACGGGACACAAACCGCCACAGGTGGATCCGCTTGTCCGCTCCCGCCGCCAGGATGTGCCGCCCGTCCGGTGTGAAGGCCACCGACATCAGCTCCCCCTGCGGCTGGTTCAGCGTGTCCAACCGCAGCCCGTCCGGCACGCGCCAAAGCTTCACCGTCTCATCCGCGCTGGCCGACGCCAGCACCCGGCCCCCGGGATGCCACGCCAGATCAAAGATGGCCCCCTGATGCACCGCCAACGTCCGGATCAGCGCCCCGTCGGACACCTGCCACAATCGGATCTCCCGGTCGTACCCCCCGGTCGCCACCAAAGTCTGGTCCGGCGAAAACTCGGCGTCGTACAGAATGTCCGAATGCCCCCCGAACTCGCGCACCCGTGCGCCCGAGGCCAGGTCGAACAGAATCGCCACCCCCCGCAACCCGGGAATGCCCGTCGCCGCCAACAACCGGGTCCCGTCCGTCGAGAATTGAAGCGCGTTGACCTTGCCAGGCAGGTCCCGAAGCACCACCCACACCTCCCCCGTCTCGGCATCCCGCACCTCGATGCCGTCCGCCCGTCCCACCGCCAGCAGCGTACCGTGAGGGGAAGCCGCCACGGCCAGCACCGGCGACGGCCCGGGCGCACCCGGCAATGTCGGGGTCACCAGCGTTTCCAGGATCGACCGGTCGTCCTCCGGACCCGCAGCGCCCCCCGCAATCCACCGCTTCAAGCGCTCGATCTCCGAAGGCGGGACCGGCGCCTCGTCGCGCGGCGGCATGAACGGTCGCGCCTTCCGCTCCAGCGATCGGATGAGAAACGATCCCTCGGGATCGCCCGGAACGATCGGATCGCCATGGTCCGACCCGCCCCCCCGCAGCCGCGCAAAGGTCTCGACCGAGAATTCCCCCTCCGCGTCCCGGTCGTTGTGGCACCCCGCACAATAGGCCCGGAAGATCGGCGCAATGTCGCGCTCGTAGGTCAACCCCGCGTCGGCCCGGGCCAGCATTCCGCCGCATCCGGCGACAACGACGAGCAAAAGCAGCGTGCGCATGGGAGTACGGATCAGTGCTGGAAAAGAAACTCGCGCGACGTCAGCAGCGCCCAGAACAGGTCCTCGACCGCCTCGCGCCGCCCCTCGGGACCCGCGTCGGCCAGGAGCAACCCGAACTCGCGCCGTTCCGCCTCCGACGGCGCCCGGCTGAAACTCCGCATCCACGCCTCCTCCAGGATGCGTTCCGGCGCCGGGTCGGTGGCCAGCAACTGCGTCACCCGGCCCTCCCGGGATGCCAGCTTCTCGTTGATCGTGCTGCCGTTCGCCAGATGCAGCACCTGGATCAGGTTCGGCTGGTTTGACCGTTCGCATTCGCAGGTGATCTCCCGCTGGTTCCGCCCAAAGGTCTTCAGAAAATACGATCGCACCGCGGAGTCCTTCAGTTGCAGCGCCCGCGTCTCGCCAGGATACAGCGCGGTCTTCTCCGTCGATCCGTCGCTCAGCAGAATCTCCGTGTACGTGTCGCCCACCCCGGTCACATCGGCGATGGCGTCCTTCAGCACTTCCGCCGTCAGGCGCCGCGGATAAAACCGCGAGTAGTGCCGCCGATCCTCCCGGTTCTCCTCGAGCACCTCGCTCGAACGCCGGTAAGTCTGCGACACCAGGATCAGTCGCTTCAGCGCCTTCAGATCGTACCGCCGCTCCACCAGGAACGCCGAGAGCGCGTCGAGGAGCCGCTCGTTGCTCGCCGGATTCGACACCCGCAGATCGTCCACCGGATCCACCAGGCCCACCCCGAGGTAGTGCGCCCAAACCCGGTTGACGATCGCCCGCGTGAAGTACGGATTCTCCGGATCCGTGAGCCACTCCGCCAACCGCACCCGGCGATCCTCCGCGTCGTCCGGATCCAGCGGCTCCCCGTCCAGCGGCGCCGGCGGCTGCGGCTTGCCGGTGCGCGGCTGGATCAGCTCGCCCTCGGGCTCCACATACAGCGTCCGCCGCCCGTCGCCGTTCCGTGCGTCGCCGCCCCATCCCTTGGCCCGCACCCGGGAAAAGAGGTTGGCGAAGGCGTAGTACTGGTCGTTGGTCCACTTCTCCAACGGATGATCGTGGCACTTGGCACAGTTGATCGAGAGCGACAGGAACGCCTGGCTGACGTTCTCCGCCATGGTCTCCGGGTCCTGGTGCACCGCGTAGAAATTGCTCGCCCCGTCCTCCACCGAGGAACCCCGCGCCGTGACCACCCGCCGCACCAGTTCGTCCCACGGCGTGTTCAGCGCCACCTGGTCCCGGATCCACCCGTAGTACGCGGTCAACGCCTGCGGACGCAGCTTGGCCCCGCTCACCAGCAGGATGTCAGACCACTTGTACGTCCAGAAATCGATGTACTCCGGACGGGCCAGCAGCAGTTCGGCGAGGCGCTCGTGCTTCCCGGGCGATGGATCCTCCACGAAGGCCCGCGCCTCCTCCGGCGTGGGCAGCCGCCCGATGGTGTCCAGAAAGGCCCGCCGCACAAACGTCGCGTCGTCCGCCGGCGGCGACGGCCGCAAGGCCAGCTCCGCCAGCCGCTCCAGCACCAGGTCGTCGATGAAACCCGAACGCGGCGCCCCGGCATACACCGACCCCGGAATCGCATGCGCGTACGGCGCCACCACCCGGGCCGCCACAATGCGCGCGGAATACCACACCGTGACCGCTCCCTCGCCGTGGCCCAGCACGGTCACCGTTCCCGCCCGGTCCACGCTGGCCACCGTCTCGTCCGTCGACGTGAACTTCGCCCACCGCGTCACGTCCCGTTCCGTCCCGTCGCTGAACCGCGCCCGTACCCGCAGTGAAATGGTGCCGCCCGGCTCGCCCCGCGCCTCCGCAGGGAACACTTCCAGGTCTTCCAGCACCGGATCGTCCGGAAGCGGCGGCGGACACCCCGCGGCAATCCATGCCGCCATCAGCCGGTACTCCTCCGAATCCACCCCGAACCGCATCCCCCCCTTGTGCGGCAACGCCGTCGTCGGCTTGGTCAGCAGCAGGCTCCGTCCCGGATCGCCCAACTCGACCCGCCGCCCGCGCATCTCCCGCGTGATCGACCGGTAATCCGCCTCGGGATTGTAGCCAAACAGCGACAACCGGAACCCGCCCTTCCCGGCCAGGGCCCCATGGCATCCCCCGGTGCTGCACCCCGCCTGCGACAGGATCGGAAGGATGTCGTGACGGAAGCTCGGCACCGCTTCCGCGCCCCACGCCGCCGCCCCCAGTCCCCCCCAGGCCGCCACCCAGGCCGCCACCGCCCACACCTTCGCCCGGACGATCGGCCTCATGCGAACAGCTCCCGGATGGGTTCAGTGCCAAGATCGGTGAGCGGAAACGGCCGTCCGCCAGGCCCCGGCAGATGCGCCGTGTGATCCAGCCCCAGACTGTGGAAAATCGTGGCCACCAGATCCCCCGGCACCACCGGACGCTCCGCCGGAAATCCACCCACCGGATCGCTCGCCCCCACCACCCGCCCCCCGCGCACGCCGCCCCCCGCGAAGTACACCGTGAAACACTGCGGCCAGTGGTCCCGCCCACCCGCCGGATTCACCTTCGGCGTCCGCCCGAATTCCGCCAGATTCGCCACCATCGTGTCCCCCAGCATTCCCCGCTGATCGAGATCCTCGATCAGCGCGCTGTACGCCTGGTCGTACATCGGACACACGATGTCCTTCATCCCCTCGATCGAGGTGAACGGCTTCGAGCCGTGGATGTCCCAGGTGATCTCGTCGAACACGGTCAGAAACGTGTTGATGGTGACAAACCGCACCCCGCTCTCCACCAGCCGGCGCGCCAGCAGACAACACTGCCCAAACCGGTTCATCCCGTACCGCTCCCGCACCGCCACCGGCTCCCGCGTCAAATCGAACGCCGCCCGTGCCTGCTCGCTGGTCATCAGCCGGAACGCCGCGTGAAAATTCTCGTCCAGCAGCCGCGCATCCTCGCTCGCCTCGAACGCCTTCACCACCCCGTCCACAATGTCCCGCATCCGCCGCCGACGATCGAGCCGCGTGGCCGCCATCTGGTCGGGCGGCAGCAGATCCGGCACCCGGAAGTCCTCCTGTGACGGATCGGCCATCAGCGCGAACGGATCGTGCGCCTTCCCCAGGAAACCCCCGGCCTGGCCGTTCGGCAGATTGCCCCCGCCCCTCCCCATCAGTTCCGGCAGCACCACGAACGGCGGAAGGTCCGTCTTGCGGCCCATCAAATGCGAAACCACCGCCCCCGCGTGCGGCGTGTGGATCCCCCCCGTGAACCGGCGCCCCGTCTGCAACATCTGCCAGCCGGCGTCGTGCACCGCCGCGCCGTCATGATGACACGACCG
Organism: Verrucomicrobiia bacterium; assembly: GCA_019634625.1. Classification (NCBI taxonomy): domain Bacteria; kingdom Pseudomonadati; phylum Verrucomicrobiota; class Verrucomicrobiia; species Verrucomicrobiia bacterium. The sequence continues at coordinate 29,155 of JAHCBA010000027.1, read as the reverse complement.
CACCAGCGAAAATTTGTCGGCCAGTGCCGCGTGCCGGGGGAGCAGCTCGGAGATCTCGAAGGCATCGGACTTCGTCCGGATCGCCTGGAACGGCCCCCGCACTTCACTGGGCGCCTCCGGCTTCATGTCCCATAAATCCAGATGGCTCGGCCCCCCGAGATTGAAGATCAGGATGCACGAACGATGGTCGTGTCCCGGCTTGACCAGGCCTGTCTGACTGGCCCGGAGGTATTGGGGCAGGGAAAGCCCAAGCGCCGCCAACGCACCGACTTGGAGAAATTCGCGCCGGGAATGCCCCCGCCCGCATAAACGGGCACGATCGTCCGGAGATTCTGCGAGGAGGTCGAACATGCGGAGCGTCATACCCGAACCCCCCACCCCGCGCCACAGGATTCGCCATCGCCCCTCCCTCGTCCGTGCATCCCGAAGTTGTGGGGAGAGGTGCGAACTCCGCCAAATGGCACCTCGGAGGGCCGAGTTCCACGAGGCCGCAACGGTGTGGAGCGTTCGGTTGAGGACTCGCGGAGCTCGTCCCTCCGATTCGCTGGCTCGGTACCGACAACTCGGAGATGCGCCCGAATCGCACATTCCGGAGACCAAACGGTTGCGCCTCGCAAGGGCCGTGGTGTAGAAGCCGCCCACCTCTGGTCATGGCCAAGGCACTCATCATCGCCGAGAAACCCTCCGTCGCCACCGACATCGCTCGGGCGCTCGGGGGCTTTAAGAAGCACGACGACTACTTCGAGAGCGATCAGTACCTGCTCTCGTCCGCCGTCGGCCATCTCCTCGAACTGGCCGTCCCCGAGGAGCACGAGGTGAAGCGCGGCAAGTGGACCTTCAATGCCCTCCCGCATCTGCCGCCCCACTTCACCCTGGTGCCCATCGAAAAGAACGAGAACCGGCTCAAGACCCTCACCCGCCTGATCAAGCGCAAGGACGTGGACCGCCTGATCAACGCCTGCGATGCCGGGCGGGAGGGCGAACTCATCTTCCGCAACATCGCGGCCTTCACCGGCGCCAGGCAGCCCGTCGAACGCCTCTGGCTCCAGTCGATGACCCCCGCCGCCATCCGCGAGGGCTTCGCCCGCCTCCGGTCCGACCCCGAAATGCGCCCGCTCTCCGACGCCTCCCGCTGCCGCGCCGAAGCCGACTGGCTCGTGGGGATCAACGGCACGCGGGCCATGACCGCGTTCAATAACAAGTCAGGTGGCTTCAACAAAACCCCCGTCGGCCGCGTCCAGACCCCCACCCTCGCCATCGTCGTCGAACGCGAACAGAAGATCCGCGACTTCGTCACCCGCGATTACTGGGAGGTGATGGCCACCTTCGACGCCGCCGCCGGTCCCTACCCCGGACGCTGGTTCGATGAGCGTTTTCAACGGCCGGACGGCAAGGATGGTGATCCGGACCTGCGTGCGGAACGGATCTGGGAGGAAGCACGGGCCGTGTCGATCCGCGAGCGTTGCCTGGGGCGGCCCGGCATCGTGACCGAGGAGAGCAAACCCACCACCCAGCTTTCGCCGCTGCTCTTCGACCTCACCTCGCTGCAACGCGAGGCCAACGGGCGGTTCGGCTTCAGCGCCAAGAACACCCTCGCCATCGCCCAGGCCCTCTACGAGCGCCACAAGGTCCTCACCTACCCGCGAACCGATTCCCGGCACCTCCCCGAGGATTACCCCGCCACCGTCCGCAAAACGCTCTCCGCCCTCGAAGCTGCCGCCGGTGGCTACACCCCCCTCGCCAACAAGATCCTGGCCCAGGACTGGGTCCGCCCGGGCAACCGCCGCGTGTTCAACAACGCCAAGGTCAGCGACCATTTCGCCATCATCCCGACCCCGGAACCGCCCAGGTCGCTCACCGAGCCCGAACAGAAGATCTACGACCTCGTCACCCGCCGGTTCCTGGCTGTGTTCTTCCCGGCAGCCGAGTTCCTCGAAACCGTCCGCATCACCCGCGTCGAGGGGGAACCCTTCAAGAGCGTCGGCAAGGTCCTGGTGAAGCCCGGCTGGCTCGAGGTGTACGGCAAGGAGGTTCAGGCCACCGGCGACGCCCCGGTGCTCACCCCGGTGACGCCCGGCGAAACCGTCCAGACCTCGGACATCGAGGTGAAGGCCAGCCGCACCAAGCCGCCCCCGCGCTACACCGAAGCCACCCTCCTCAGCGCCATGGAAGGCGCGGGAAAACTCGTCGAGGACGACGACCTCCGCGAGGCCATGGCCGAAAAGGGCCTCGGCACGCCCGCCACCCGTGCCCAGATCATCGAGGGTCTCATCGAGGACCACTACATCGTCCGCCAGGGCAAGGAACTTCAGCCGACCGCCAAGGCCTTCTCCCTCATGGTCCTCCTCAACGGACTCGGCGTCGAAACCCTGACCCGTCCCGCCCTCACCGGCGAATGGGAGCACAAACTCAAGCGCATGGAACGTGGCGACCTCGGTCGCGACGTCTTCATGACCGAAATCCGCTCCCTCACCGAGGAAATCGTCAACCGCGCCAAGAGCTACGACAACGACACCATCCCCGGCGATTTCGGTCGCCTTCAGATCCCCTGCCCCCGATGCGGCGGCGTGATCCACGAAACCTACAAGACCTTCCAGTGCCAGGGCTGCTCGTGGTCCGTGTACAAAATCATTCTCGGCCGCCAGTTCGAACCCGAGGAGGTCGAGGAACTCATCCGCCAGAGTCGTGTCGGACCCCTCCGCGGTTTCCGCAGCAAGCAGGGGCGCCCCTTCGACGCCATGATGAAGCTCGGCCCGGGGCCCGACTTCAAAGCGGAGTTCGACTTCGGCAACGGCAAGGATGCCGAGGGCAACGATGCGGCCGGCGCCACCGCCCCGGATTTCACCGGCCAGACCCCGCTCGGCCCCTGCCCGAAGTGCTCCTCCAACGTCTTCGACGCCGGCATGAAGTACGTCTGCGAACGCGCCGTTGGCCCGTCGAAGTCCTGCGACTTCAGCTCCTCCAAGACCATCCTGCAGCAGCCCCTTGACCCCGCCCAGGTCCGAAAACTCCTGGCCGAAGGCAAGACCGACCTCCTCAAGGAATTCGTCTCCAACCGCACCGGAAGGAAATTCGAGGCCTTCCTCGTCCTCAAGGAGGGCAAGGTCAGCTTCGAATTCGCCCCCCGCCAGCCCCGCGCCAAGGCCGCTGCACCCAAAGAGAAGGGACCGCCCCCGCCCCCCGTCAACTTCACCGGCCTCACACCCGTCGGCACCTGCCCCCGCTGCCAGGGTCAGGTCTTCGAAATGGCCGACGAATACCTCTGCGAAAACACCCAGCGCCCCACCCGCCCCTGCAAGTTCAAGTCCGGGCGCACCATCCTCGAACAACCCCTCGAACGCGACCAGATGGCCAGGCTCCTCCGCGAAGGCCGCACCGATCTCCTGGACAAGTTCGTCTCCCGCAAGACCGGGAAACACTTCTCCGCCCATCTCGTTCTTGGCGACAAGAGCAAGATCACCTTCGAGTTCCCCGAACGCTGACCCCGCCCCTTCAGCCTTCAGCCTTCAGGTTCAGTTCAACCCGACTTTTCGTCGCGCTGCGGCAGCGCAACGAAAAGTCTTAAGTCGTTTCAGGTTTCAGGTTTCAGGTTTCAGGTTTCAGGCTTCAGGCTTCAGGCCTCAGGTCTCAGTCTTCAGTCCTCAACCCTCACCCCAGCAGTCCTGTCGCCGCCACCCGGGATCGCGAATCCGCTGGGTTCACGTGGTGGATCGCCTGCCAGCCGCGGTCACGTCCCGCCGCCACATTCTCCGCCATATCGTCGAGGTAGAGCAGATCCGCTCCCGATCGCCCGGTCAGTCGTTCCACCACCTCGTACAGCGGCGCGCTGGGCTTCATCGACCCGTGCTCATACGACAGCACATAACCGTCGAAGCGCCCGAAGAACGGGAAGTTTCGGCGGATATGCTCGATGGCCAGGGCATTCGTGTTCGAGAAAATGAAGGTTGGCACACCGCTGGCCCGCAGGACCTCGTGCAGCGCCACCATCGGCGGAATCTCCGAAAAAATGTCGGCGAAGTACCCGGCGAACTCCGGATAGTCGCCCCGGAACCCTGTCGCCTCCCGCACTGCCTCATAGAATCCCTCCGAACTCAGTTCGCCCCGCTCGTAGGCGGGAAGCAGCGGCGATTCGAGAAAGATCCGCTGCAATTCCGCCGTCCCGGTCGCGGCCTTCGCTGCCACCCGCCCCACCACCAGCCCGTAATCGAAATCCAGCAGCACCCGCCCCAGATCGAACACCACCGCCGCAGGTCGTCGCGCCATCATCCGCCCAGACATGCGGCATCCTCCTTCCCCTTGCCAAGCCCGGACCCGCGAATGCCTGCAGTTCCCCCCCCCCCCCAACGGCGACCGCCAAAGTCGCCGAGCGCGACTTTTATAGTGGGTCAGGCGCTTTATTATTGCCTCCTCCAACTCCATGGCTCATCCTCTGCCTCACCATTCCGTTCACCTGCACCCGCCTCTCCCACATCACTGCCACCCCTGATACCCCTCATACCCCCACCCCAATGAGAATCCCCCGCATCAAGGCCGATCCCTCCCTCCCGGCGGTCTATCACTGCATGTCCCGCGTCGCCGGTCGCCTTCCTCTCCTCGACGATTCCGCCAAACACCAACTCCTCAATATCCTCCACCACCTCGCTCGCTTCTGCGACATCGACATCATCACCTTCTGCATGATGTCCAACCACTTCCACCTCCTCATCCGCGTCCCGCCCAAACCCCTACCAGACTCCCTCCCGGACGACGTCATCCTCGCCAAACTCGAGGACTTCTACGGCCCAAAGGCCACCCTCCCCACCCTCGCCCGCGCCGCCCTCAACAGGGGCCAGCCCATCCCCGACGACATCCGCCAGGCGGTCCTCTCCCGAATCGCCGACCTCTCCGTCTTCCTCCAGGAGTTCAAGCAACGCTTCTCCCGCTGGTACAACCGCCGTCATGACCGTACCGGCTACCTCTGGGGCGAACGCTTCCGCAGTGTCCTGGTGGAGGACTGCCCCAGCACCCTCCGCGCCATCGCCGCCTACATCGACCTCAACCCCGTCCGCGCCGGACTGGTCAACGATCCCAAGGACTACCGCTTCTGCGGCTACGCCGCCGCCCTCACCGGCGACAAGGTCATCCGCCGCGGAATCATGGGCTTTCTGGGCGCAGCCGACTGGAGCACAGCGTCAGCAGAATATCGCCTGGCGCTTTACGTGATTGGCGGGACGTCAGGGCGGAGCGACAAGCGGGTGCTGGATCCGGAGGCGATCCGGGCGGAACTGGCGCGGGGCGGTCAACTGCCGCTGGGCCAGATCCTGCGCCTACGGATCCGGCACATGACCGACGGGGTGTTCCTGGGCTCGAAGGAGTTCGTGGACCAGATGTGGGAGCGGCACCGGGACAAGTTCGGCAAGCGACGCAAGAGCGGCGCACGGATCATTCGAGGCGCCCCGATTCCAGGAGTTGCCGTGTTGCGCGATCTCCGTGTGGATGCGGTGGGGTAGATGGCGCCTCAGAGGCCGTGGTGTGCTGGTCGGGGCATTGCCTCAGTCTTCGAGTGTTTAGTCCCGCTTCATGTAGCCCAGGGAGTTCACCTCTGCCGATCGATTGCGAAATCAACACCACAGCCAACTCCTCCCGTCTCCGCGATTGCCGTGCAGACGCCGAATTCCCCGCAAGAGACCGCTGGCGGTCGGACCCGCCCTCCTGCTAGCCTTCCCCCATGGCGCTGGTCATCACCCTCCTGGTCGCTGGTCTCGTCCTGCTGGCCTTGGAGACTGTCCTGCCCGGATTGATCGCCGGCAGCCTGGGGGTGATTTGCCTGATCGGTGCCGTGGTCGTCGCTTACCGCGACCTCGGCGTCCCCGCCGGGAACTTCACCCTTGTCGCCGTCACCGGACTCTTCAGCGTCGGAGTCTTCGCCTGGTTCCGCTACTTCCCCAACAGCCGCCTTGGCCGCCGCTTTGTGTCGGCCGGGGAGGTCGGAGAGATTCGGACCGAGCGCCCCCAACTGCTGCACAAGACCGGCACTGCCCTCACCCCGCTCCGGCCGTCCGGCACCGCCTTGATCGACGGCCAGCGGGTTGACGTGGTGACGGAAGGCGCCATGGTGCAGCGCGGTTCTCCCCTCCGTGTCGTCGCCGTGGAAGGGATGCGCGTGGTCGTGCGCGCGACGGAAGACTGATTCGGTCCAACATCTCGGGAAACCCTCGGAACATCACCATGCCCCTCGGAGAACTCATCACAGTCGGTCTGCTTGGCCTGCTGGCCATTGTCGGCTTAGTCGTCATCCTCGTCCTCCTCAACTTCGGCGCCATCTGGATCCGCGCCTGGTCGTCCGGCGCCCCGGTCGGTTTCATGGAACTGATCTCCCTGAAGCTCCGGAAAGTCCCCGTCGGCATGGTCGTCGATGCCCGCATCAATGCCATCAAGTCCGGCCTCCGCGTCCGTGACGAATCCAGCGGCGATCGCAAGGTCGCCATTGACGACCTCTCCACCCATTACCTCGCCGGCGGCAACGTCATGATGGTCATCCAGGCCCTGATCAATGCCCAGAAGGCGGGCATTCACCTCGACTTCGACCGCGGTTGCGCCATCGACCTCGCCACCAAGGGCACCGGCAAGAACGTCATCGAGGCCGTCAAAACCTCGATCAACCCCCGTGTCATCGACTGCCCCAACCCGAATTCCGGCAAGAACACCATCGACGCCGTCGCCAAAGACGGCATCGCCGTCAAGGTCAAGGCCCGCGTCACCGTCCGTACCAACCTCGAACGTTTCGTTGGAGGTGCCACCGAGGACACCATCGTTGCCCGCGTCGGCGAGGGCATCGTCACCACCATCGGCTCCAGCACCACCTACAAGGACGTCCTCGAAAACCCGGACCGCATCTCCAACACGGTCCTGAGCAAGGCCCTCGATTCCAACACGGCCTTCGAGATCCTTTCCATCGACATCGCCGACATCGACATCGGCGAGAACATCGGGGCCAAACTCCAGTCCGAACAGGCGGAAGCCAACAAGCTCAAGGCCCAGGCCGAGGCCGAAGTCCGCCGCGCCAACGCCGTCGCCCAGGAGCAGGAGATGCTCGCCCGCGTCGCCGAAATGCGCGCCCGTGTCGTCGAGGCCGAGGCCCAGGTGCCCCTGGCCATGGCCGAGGCGTTCCGGGCCGGCAATCTCGGCATCATGGACTATTACCGGATGAAGAACGTCCAGGCCGACACCACCATGCGTGAGTCCATCGCCGGGCCGACCTCCTCCGCCGCCCAGGACGCCAAGATCTGATCCGGCCCCATTGAGGCGCCGCTTCGCCCACACCGCCCATGCCCCTGTTCGCCGCACCGGAATGGTACGAGATCCTGGCCGCACTGCTGTTCTTCCTCATCACCGGCATTGCCCAGTACCTCCAGAAACGTTCCCGCGAGAAACGGGGCCTGGACGTCGAACCCGAGCCGGAGTTCCTTGACGAACCGCCAACGGAACTCCGGCGCGACCCGCACGCCGGGACCCTCTCCAGCAGTCCCGAAGTGCCGCCACCGCCGCCGGTGGAATCCTGGCAGGAACAACTGCGCCGCCTGCTCGAAGGAGAGGGCCTCCGCCAGGAGCCCCCTCCCCCTGTACTGGAGCCGGCTGCACCTGTTCCCCCACCCGTCCCGGCTCCCGCCTTGGTTCCACACCCTGCAACCCCGGGTCGGGATTATCCGGTGACCGGGCCGGCCTCTACGCCGCCCGTCCATGCACGGACCGTCACCACGACACGCGGTTCATCCGCGCGCACTCCCCGGAACCGGTCGTCCTCCACTCACCCTCACCGTCCCGCTCCCCGGGTCGCCCCGCCCCTTTCGCCCCGCCGCCCGGCTGTTGGAGAAGCGCCTGCAGCCCTGGTGAACGCCCTCTTCCAATCCCCCAAAACCGTCCGTCAAGCCATCCTCGCCGCCACCGTGCTGAACCCGCCCAAGGGCCTCGAATAGTCGCTCCATCCAGTCTCCATGCCCTTCTCGGAAGGGCGCCCGGCCAATCCCGCCTACACCCGCGCCTCCATCCGCCGACGGATCTGGTCGATTGCCCAGCGCGCGTGCTCTGCCACCAGCGGCTCCGGGTCCGATGCCGCCCGCTCCAAGGCCGGAATCTCCGCCGGGCTCCCGGTGTTCCCCAGGGCCACGCACACGTTCCGGAGCAGGCCACGCCGCTTGACCCGAAGCATCGGCGTCCCCGCAAACCTCGCTCGAAAGGCCGCGTCATCCAGAGCCAGCCACTCCACCAGTTCCGGTTGATGGAAGTCCGCCCGCCGATGCCCCGCCATCAATCGCCCCTCCACCGCAAACCGATTCCACGGACAGGCCGCCAGGCAGTCGTCACACCCGAAAATCCGGTTCCCCACGGCCGGCCTCAAGCCTTCCGGGATGGAACCCTTGAGCTCGATCGTCAGGTAGGAAATGCATCGCCGGGCATCCAGCCGGAACGGCTCCGTGATCGCCCCCGTCGGGCACGCCGTCAGGCAGCGCTCGCAATTCCCGCACTGGTTGCGCTCCGGCGCATCCTCCTCGATGACCGCCGTGGTCAGGATCTCCGCCAGGAAGATCCAATTGCCCATCCGGCGCCCAATCAGATTGGTATGCTTCCCGATGAACCCCACCCCCGCCCGCTGGGCCACGTCCCGCTCCAGGATCGGCCCCGTATCGACGTACCAGAGCGACCGCGTCCCCTCCCCGCCCCACCGGTTCACCTCCTCCGCCAATACCTTCAATCGAGATGCCAGCACCTCGTGGTAGTCGTCGTGCCGCGCATACCGGGCCACCACGCCGCGCCCCACCTTCCCGGGTTCCTCCCCCAGCCACCCGCTGGCATGGTACGAGGCCGCCAGCACCACCACTGATCGTACTCCCTCCAGCACCCGCCCCGGATCCTCCCGCTTCTCCGCCGTCCTCTCGAGATACCCCATCGTCCCGTGACAACCGTCGGCCAGCCAGGATCGATAGCGTTCCGCCGATTCGGGTGGCGTCGCCCGGCTCACCCCGCAGGCGTCGAATCCCAGTTCCAGCGCCCGCCTCACAAGCCGGTTCCTCACCCGCCACCCCCTTTGCTCCGCGCCATCCGATAGTGGTGCGCCACGTGCGTCGCCACTTCCCTCAGGCTCCGCAGCCCGGAATTCACCAGTACATCCGCCTGCCGGTAAGCCCCCGATCGCAGGTGGATCAGCCGCCGGATCTCCGCCTGAGGATCCTCCACCCGCAGCAGCGGACGATGCGTCTGGTTTCGCACCCGCTCCCAGATGGTCTCCGGCGACGCCCACAAACACACCACCAGCGATCGCGATTTCAGCAGGTCCAGGTTGCCCGGCTGACAGACCAGACCGCCTCCCGTCGCGATCACCTGGTCGTCGCAACCCACCAACTCCGCCAATGCCTCCCGTTCCAACGCCCGGAAGGCCGCCTCCCCCTCGGTCTCGAAAATCGCCGAAATCCGCTTCCCTGTCCGGGCCTCCACCGCCTCGTCGGTATCCACAAACGTCAGTCCCAACTGGCGCGCCACCATCCGCCCCACCGTGCTCTTCCCCGACCCCATGAACCCCACCAGGGCCAGATTCCGAATGTCGCGCGGCTCCGTCATCCGCCTGCATTGCCATCCCCGACCAACCCTTGGCAATCGCTTTGCCAAGTCTCCCCGTTGACCGGTCACCGAACTCTTCGTAAGGTGCCCGCCTCCCATGACCGCCTTCCTTCGGTTCCTTGCACGCCGGGCCCTTCCTCTCGCCCTTCTGCTGACCCACGTTTCTCCTATGCCTGCCGCGGAACTCAACCCCGGACGCCAGCATCCCCAGCGGATCGAAATCACCATCCGCCGCCAGGTCTCCGTCCCCTACCTCCTCTTCCTCCCCAGCGATTACCAGGCCGATGGCGCCCGCCGCTGGCCCCTGATGATCTTCCTCCATGGCGCCGGCGAGCGAGGACACGACCTCCAACTCGTCACCCGCCACGGCCCCCCGAAGATCGTCGGGCAACGCCCCGACTTCCCCTTCATCGTGGCCTCCCCCCAATGCCCGCCCGGCGAACGTTGGGACACCGTCGCCCTCGATGCCATGCTCTCTGACCTCCTCCAGAGCCACGCCGTGGACCCCAAACGCGTGTATCTCACCGGCCTCAGCATGGGCGGCTTCGGTACCTGGGCCTGGGCCTCCGCCTCCCCCGACCGCTTCGCCGCCATCGTCCCCATCTGCGGCGGTGGCGACCCGATCCCCGTCTGGCTCTCCGCCGGTCCCGCACGGGATGCCCTCGCCCGCCTCCCCATCTGGGCCTTCCACGGCGCCAAGGACACCGTCGTCACCCTCGCCGAATCGGAACGGATGATCGAGGCCTACCGCCGCATCGGCAACCAGCCCAAACTCACCGTCTATCCCGAGGCGGGACACGATTCGTGGACCGAAACCTACGACAACCCCGCCCTCTACGAATGGCTTCTCAGCCACCAGCGCCCGTGATCCACGGGACGCCCGCATGAGCCTCAGCGACCCTGCCCTCCAGGCGATCACCTTCGACGTCGGCGGCACCCTCCTGCAACCCCACCCTACCGTCGGCGCTGTCTATGCCCGCGTCGCCGCCCGTCATGGCTATCCCGCCCTTCCCCCGGAGGCCCTCCAATCCCGATTCCAGGACGCCTGGCGCCGCATCCAACCCTTCCACCATTCCCGCTCCGACTGGCAGCGCCTCGTCCACGAGGTCTTCTCGCCCCTGACTTCCGCGCCGCTCCCCGACTCCCTCTTTCCCGCCCTCTACGACGAATTCGCCCAACCGTCCGCCTGGCGCGTCTTCGACGATGTTCTCCCCACCCTCGACGCCCTCGCCGCCCAGGGCATCGACCTCGGCATCGTTTCCAACTGGGACGAACGCCTCCGCCCCCTCCTCGCCGCCCTCCGCCTCGACCGCTACTTCGACTGCCTCGTCATCTCCTGCGAAACCGGCTTCGCCAAACCCTCCCCCGTCATCTTCGAAGAAGCCCTCCGCCAACTGGGCCGCCCCGCCGCCTCCGTCCTCCATGTCGGCGACGAACTCGGCAACGATTTCGCCGGGGCCACCGCCGCAGGCCTGCGTGCCCTCCACCTCCGCCGCGATGCCCCTTCCCAGGACCTGCAGATCCAATCGCTCCGCGATCTGCTCGCCTGGACCCGCCCTCCCGCGCCTTCCGAAGGTCGGCCCGCGTAAAGTTTTCTCTCGCCGGACGATACCCCGCCCCCTAGACTCTCCATAAGATTCAGCCAGGCAATCCGGCCGGAAGAAGGTGAGCAACTAATGATCACCAAGGGTCGTATCACCAAGGGTCGTCTCCGGCCTTTGCAGCGAACCGTCCTCCATGCCCTGGCGGATTGTAGTCGATCGGATCGCGAGTCATGAAACCGCTGCTGCTCTTTGTTCGGTCTTCCCTCGGCCTGAAGGTCATCATGGGAGCCACCGGCGCCGCCCTCTTCCTCTTCGTGATCGGGCACCTCGTCGGCAATCTCCAGATGTTCCTCCCCAAGGAGCGCATCAACGCCTACGGCCACCTCCTCCACAGCAACGCCGCGGTCCTTTGGACCGTTCGCCTCGGCCTCCTCGCCGTGGTCGGACTCCACCTGTGGGCCGCCATCAGCCTCAGCCTCCGCAACAAGGCAGCCCGACCCGCCTCCTACGGCGCCGGCACCACTCCCTACGCCGCCAGTTGGGCGTCCCGGCACATGCTCATGACCGGCCTCGTGGTCGCCGCCTTCGTCGTCTATCACCTCCTCCACTTCACCGTCCAGGCCCCTGCCGTCAATCTCCTGCCCGCCACCAGCCCGGCCAAGGACTTCACCCAACTGGTCGTCGAACACGGCCCTCAAAAAGGGTATCGCGACGTCCACGCCATGCTCGTCGCCGGCTTCCGCCAACCCATCGTGACCGTCTTCTACCTGGTCGCCGTCGGCCTCCTCTCCCTCCACCTCAGCCATGGCGCCAGCGCCATGTTCCAATCCCTCGGCTGGATGGAGGGCGCCTGGCGGCAACGCCTAGAACGGATCGCCCAGGGCCTCGCCATCGCCATCTTCGCCGGCTACGCCGCCATCCCCGCCGCCGTGTACCTCCGCCTCATCTCCTGACCGCCCCCCCTCCCCCGCCATGAACCTCGACGCCAAATCCCCTCCTGGCCCCCTGGCCGAAAAGTGGACCCGACACCGCAGCAGCATCCGCCTGGTTTCCCCCGCCAACAAACGGCGCTACGAGGTCCTCGTGGTCGGCACCGGCCTCGCCGGCGCCTCCGCCGCCGCATCCCTCTCCGAACTCGGCTACCGGGTCAAGGCGTTCACCTTTCACGACAGCCCCCGCCGCGCCCACTCCATCGCCGCCCAGGGCGGCATCAATGCCGCCAAGAACTACCAGAACGATGGCGACAGCGTGCACCGGCTCTTCTACGACACGATCAAGGGGGGTGACTTCCGCGCCCGCGAATCCAACGTCCATCGCCTCGCCGAGGTCAGTGTCGGCATCATCGATCAGTGCGTCGCCCAGGGCGTCCCCTTTGCCCGCGAATACGGCGGCCTCCTCGCCAACCGCTCCTTCGGCGGCGCCCAGGTGTCCCGCACCTTCTACGCCCGCGGCCAGACCGGACAGCAACTGCTCCTCGGCGCCTACTCCGCCCTCTCCAAACAGGTCGGCGCCGGCGCCGTCCAGTTGTTCCCCAACACCGAAATGCTCGACCTCGTCGTCCTCGACGGCCAGGCCAGGGGCATCGTCACCCGCAACCTCGTCACCGGTGAAATCGAACGGCACGCCGCCGATGCCGTCCTCCTCGCCACCGGCGGCTACGGCAACGTCTTCAATCTCTCCACCTACGCCCGCGGCTCCAATGCCACCGCCATCTGGCGCGCCTACCGCCGCGGCGCCGGCTTCGCCAACCCCTGCTTCACCCAGATCCATCCCACCTGCATCCCCGTCAGCGGTGATTATCAGTCCAAACTCACCCTGATGTCCGAATCGCTCCGCAACGACGGACGATGCTGGGTCCCCAAAAAGCCCGGCGACCAACGCGCCCCACACCAGATCCCCGACGAGGACCGCGACTATTACCTCGAACGGATGTATCCCGCCTTCGGCAACCTCGCCCCCCGCGACATCGCCAGCCGCGCCGCCAAGCGGGTCTGCGACGAGGGCCGCGGCGTGGGCTCCAGCGGCCTCGGCGTGTACCTCGATTTCTCCGACGCCATCCAGCGCCTCGGCCTCAAGACCATCAAGGAACGCTACGGCAATCTCTTCGACATCTACCACGAGATCACCGGCGAGGACGGCTACCGCACTCCGATGCGCATCTTCCCCGCCGTCCATTACACCATGGGCGGCCTCTGGGTGGACTACAACCTGATGTCCAACATCCCCGGCCTCTTCGTCCTCGGTGAGGCCAACTTCTCCGATCACGGCGCCAACCGCCTCGGCGCCTCCGCCCTCATGCAGGGCCTCGCCGATGGCTACTTCGTCATCCCCTATACCATCGGGGATTACCTCGCCACGCTGAAACCGGGCTCCACCCCCAAGCCCGATGCCCCTGAGTTCACCGCCGCCGTCAAGGACACCCAGGACCGTGTCCATCGCCTCCTCGGCCGCCGGGGCAAGCGCAACATCTCCGAATTCCACAAGGCCCTCGGTCGCATCCTCTGGGATGGCTGCGGCATGGCCCGCACCCGGCAGAGCCTCGAACGCGCCCTCAGCGAAATCCCCCCGCTCCGCGAGGCCTTCTGGAAGGAGGTCAATGTCCCCGGCGAGGAAATGTCCCTCAACCAGTCCCTCGAAGTCGCCCATCGCGTCGCCGATTTCCTCGAACTCGGCGAACTCATGTGCCGCGATGCCCTCGCCCGCGAGGAAAGCTGCGGCTGCCATTACCGCGAGGAACACCAGGAGGCGGGCGAATGCCTCCGCAACGACGCCGATTTCGCCCACGCCGCCGTCTGGGGCTTCGAGGGCGAGGATCGCCCCCCCACCCGCCACATCGAACCGCTGACCTACGAGTTCACCAGGATGACCACCCGCTCCTACAAGTGAGGCGCCTCAACCAACCCCTCTCCCTCCTCCTGCCTCCATGAAAGTTCACCTCCGCGTCTGGCGCCAGAAAGGTCCCTCCGCCCCCGGCGAGTTCCGTACCTACGAAGCTCCCGACCTCAACCCCAACATGTCCTTCCTCGAAATGCTGGACGTGGTCAATGACCGCCTCGCCAGCCGCGGAGAGGAACCCATCGCCTTCGCCCACGATTGCCGAGAAGGCATCTGTGGCACCTGCTGCCTCACCATCAACGGCAAACCCCACGGGCCCGGCCGCGCCATCGCCACCTGCCAGACCTACCTCCGCAGCTTCCGCGACGGCGACACCATCACCATCGAACCCTTCCGCGCCCAGCCCTTCCCCATCCTCCGCGACCTCGTCGTCGATCGGTCGGCCTTCGACCGCATCATCCAGGCCGGCGGCTACATCAGCGTCCGGACCGGCTCCGCCCCCGATGGCAATGCCATCCCCATCGCCAAGGAGGTCGCCGACCGCGCCATGGATGCCGCCCAGTGCATCGGCTGCGGCGCCTGTGTCGCCGCCTGCAAGAACGCCAGCGCCATGCTCTTCGTCGCCGCCAAGGTCTCCCACCTCGGCCTCCTCCCCCAGGGCCAGCCCGAACGTCACCGACGCGTCCTCGCCATGGTCGCCGCCATGGACGGCGAAGGCTTCGGCACCTGCACCGTCACCGGCTCCTGCGCCGCCGTCTGTCCCAAGGAAATCAGCCTCGATTTCATCACCCGCCTCAACCGCTCCTACCTCAAGGCCCTCCTCCACGAAGGCGTCGGTCACCGCATCGCCGGCAGCGATGGCGCCGCCTGATCCCCACCGCCACCCCGCTGCTCCCGGGTGCATGACAAACTCCGGGAGAGGATCGGTTTATGACCCTTTTTTGATGCGAACTGTCTAGCGGCTAGACAGATTGGCCCTATGAGCGACTCCTTTCTCGCCAAACGCACCGCACTCCTCCAGCAAATGGCCGCCCTCGACTCCATGGAACTCGGCAGCCTCAAGGCCGAGTTTCGTGCTTCTCCCTCAGGCTCCAAGACCGGCCCCTACTTCAAACACCAGGTCTGGAACGACGGCACCAACCAAACCCAACGCGTCTCCGCAGACGACGCCCCCGCCCTCCAGGCCGCCATCGACAACCGCCTCCAGTTCGAGGCCCTCGCCCAAGCCTTCATCGATCTCACCGTCGATCACACCCGGCAGAACCGCTTCCCGGATTCCCTAAAAAAAAAGATCTCCCCTGCCTCCTCGCCCAGGAAGCCGAGATCTCGGACTTGATGGCGAGGTTCTCCGCCCAGGCGCCCTCGGGCGAGGCGGTGCAGCAGCTCGAGACCTTGGTCCGTACCGCGATCTTCAAACCCGCCACCGCCCTCGTCGGTTTCCTGCTGCAGCAGGCGGCCGAGCGCATCGATCGCTCCTACCAGCCCAAGCCGGGAGAACATTTCAAGGGCCGGCAGGTGCTCGATGTTCAATGCCTCTTTGGCTCCTTCGCCATCGAGCGCGACTATTACTACAACCCCCGTCGCAAGCAGGGTCATTTCCCCGCTGATGCCGCCCTGGGCCTGGAGGTCGCGTACACCCCAGCCTTGGCACGCTTGATGTGCCTGGAAGGCGCCGACGAAACCGGCTTCGACAAAGCCGAGCGCCACCTCGCCGAAACCGGTGGCATCCGCGTTTGCGCCCGCCAAATCCAGCGCGTGGTCCAACGGGTTGGTTCGGCCGCCCAGGCGTGGCAGGAACGGGAGGGGCCGTTGGGTTCGACCGACGCTTCTGTCCTGTACGTCAGTGGCGATGGTACCGGCATTCCCATGCGCAAGGAAGTCCTGGCCGGCCGGCGCGGAAAGCAACCCGACGGCTCGGCCAAGACAGCCCAAGTGTACCTTGGCTGCGTGTTCACCCAGCACGGCCGCGATCCCGAGGGGCACCCTATCCGTGACCACGAGTCGACGACCTATGTCTCCAGCCTCGAGTCCATCGATCAGTTCGGCCCCATCCTGCGCCGGGAAGCGCTCCGCCGGGGGATGGGCACGGCCAAGCAGGTGGTGCTTCTGATCGACGGCGCCGCCGGTTTGGAGCGCATGGGGCGCGACTGCTTCAAGGATGCCATCCAGATCGTCGACTTCTTCCACGCCATGGAACATGCGGGCACGGTCCTGGACGCGCTCATCGGCAAGGATCATCCCGACTACAAGGCCCGACTTCGTCGCTGGGCCAAGCGCCTGCTGCGCGACGGAGTCCGCGGTCTGATCGACCAGAGCCGACGGGAGTCACGCGGCCGGTCAGCCGAGGCTGCGGTCGACTCGGCCTTGGGCTACTTCGTGAACAACGTCGAGCGCATGCAGTACGGCACCTTCCGCGCGAAGGGGTACTTCATCGGTTCGGGTGTCGTCGAAGCCGGTTGCAAGACCGTCATCGGGGCGCGATGCAAACAGTCCGGCATGCGGTGGTCAGAACCGGGAGCGGAGAACATCCTCGCCTTGCGGTGCATTCATAGCAGCCGACGCACCTCGGAATTCTGGAAACTCAGGCTTAACCTCCACTCCGCCCGCAACGACTCCCTCGCGCTGGCTGCTTAATGAAGATTTTGGTCCGACACCCGCTGCTCCCCGCCACCCATCAAAAACATTGAGGCCAGTGCCCCCCTTCCGCTTCAATCGTCCCCCGCGTTCGTTCCCGGAAGGGTCGGTCCCCGATCCTTCGGCAACGATGCGATATGCCGGAAGGTTGGAAACGGCGGTGTGAAGGCAGAGCGTCAACGCGTCATCGTGCAGTACTCGGGAAAGGTTCAGGGTGTCGGCTTCCGCTACACCGCGCGCGAACTCGCGCGCGGCTTTGACGTCTGCGGCACGGTGCGGAACTGTACCGACGGATCGGTGGAACTGATCGCCGAGGGCGCCCGCGGGGAACTCGAAGCCTTCCGCCTTGCCCTCCGGGATTCCGGCCTGGGCCCCTGTATCCGAAACGAAACCGTTCAATGGACCGAGCCGCGCGGCGATCTGCGTGGATTCCAGATCCTGCGGTAGTACACGCAAGATGAGATACGCGATCATCGCCGACATCCACGCCAACCTCGACGCCTTCGAGGTCGTCCTCGCCGACACCAAGGAGCAGCGCTGCACCCACTACGTCTGCCTCGGCGATGTCGTCGGCTACGGCGCCAACCCCAAACAGTGCCTCGACATCGTTCGCGACATGAACATGCCCTGCGTCAAGGGCAACCACGACGAGTACTGCTCCAACGACGCCTTTGCCGAGGGCTTCAACCCCCTCGCCCTCGAAGCCGTCGCCTGGACCCGACAGCAGCTCAGCGCCGAGGATCGCAAGTGGCTCCATGACCTGAAATACCTCCGCCTCGTCGGCAGCTTCACCATCGTCCACGCCACCCTCGACGCCCCCCAGCGCTGGCAGTACGTCTTCGACAAACTCGAGGCCGCCTCCAGCTTCACCTACCAGAACACCTCCGTCTGCTTCTTCGGCCATACCCACGTCCCTGTCGCCTTCGTCCGCGACAGCGTCGTCAAGGGCGGCACCTACTCCCGCTTCCGCATCGAGCCCGGCAAGAAGTACTTCGTCAACGTCGGCAGCGTCGGACAACCCCGCGACAACAATCCCCGCGCCGCCTACGTCATCTACGATACCACGGAGAACACCATCGAACTCCGGCGCCTCCCCTACGACATCGCCAAGGCTCAGAAGAAGATCCTCGACGCCGGCCTGCCCCCGCGCCTCGCCGAACGCCTCGCCATCGGCCGCTGACGGGGAACGCGCAGGCGCGACCGGTGATTCGGAGGGACGAGCTCCGCAAGTCCCCTTCCCATCGCACCCCTTCCCTGCGCCTCGCAGTCCTCAGCCCTCCGATTTCACCACCGCATTCCACCTTTCGGAGGGACGAGCTCCGCGAGTCCACAACCCATTGCACCACACCCCTTCTCCCTCCTCAGTCCTCGTACTCAGCCCGAAGGGCGGTACTCGTCCTGGTCCTCGAACCCGCAGGCCCGGAAACCCGGAGGGTTTCCAGACTTCCCCCCTACCTCCACGGCACCCGCATCCCCAGTTCCCGCACCAGGAACGCCCACCGGTCTGCCGCCTCGGCAATGAGTTTGCTCGTCGGCTTCCCCGCCCCGTGACCCGCCTTGGTCTCGATCCGGATCAGGACCGGATTCGGCCCCGCATGCATCTCCTGTAGCCGCGCCGCAAACTTGAAACTGTGCGCCGGCACCACCCGGTCGTCGTGATCCGCCGTGGTCACCATCGTGCTCGGGTACCGCACTCCCGGACGCAGCCGGTGATACGGCGAGTACGCGTGCAACGCCCGGAATTCCTCAGGATCGTCACTGCTCCCGTAGTCGCTGGTCCAGGCCCACCCGATGGTGAACCGATGGAACCGCAGCATGTCCAGCACCCCCACCGCCGGCAGCGCCGCCCCAAACAATTCCGGCCGCTGCGTCATGCACGCTCCCACCAGCAACCCGCCGTTGCTCCCGCCCCCGATCGCCAACCGCTCCGGGGCCGTGTACCCGTTGGCGATCAACCATTCCGCCGCCGCGATGAAATCATCGAATACATTCTGCTTGTTCAGCTTGATCCCCGCCTTGTGCCACGCCTCCCCATACTCCCCGCCGCCCCGTAGATTCGGCATCGCATACACCCCCCCCATCTCCAGCCAAGCGGCGATCGCCACCGAGAACGACGGCGTCAGACTGATGTTGAACCCCCCGTACCCGTAAAGGTACGTCGGATTCCGCCCGTTCAGCGCCAAGCCTTTCCGGTGCGTCACAAACATCGGAATCCGCGTCCCGTCCTTGCTCGCGTAAAACACCTGCCGCGTCTCGTAGGCGTCCGAATCGAAATCCACCCTCGGCCGCCGCCATACCGTGCTGGTCCCCGTCTCCACGTCGTACCGGTACACCGTCGCCGGCATGGTGAACCCGGTGAACGTGTAGAAGGTCTCCCGGTCCGTCCGCTTCCCGTCAAATCCCGACGCCGATCCCAGTCCCGGCAGATCCACCTCCCGCTCCAATCCCCCGTCCAGCCCGAACACCTTCACCACACTCCGCGCATCCTTCAGGTAATGCGCAAGGAACCGGTCCCCCACCACCGAAACCCGCGTCAGCGTGTCCTCGGCTTCCGGGATCACCTCCCGCCACGCCTCCCGCTCCGGTCGCGTCACGTCGATCGCAATCACCCGCGCCCGCGGTGCTGTCAGATCCGTCCGAAACCAGAATACCGGCCCGTCGTTGTCGATGAACGTGTAGTCCGCGTCGAAGTCCATCAGCAATTCCACCACCGGCGATCCCTCCACCGTCAGGTCCCGGTAGAGCACCCGGTTCCGCGGATCCGTCCCCTCGTACGCCACAATCACCAGATACCGCCCGTCATCCGTCACCGTGCCGCTGAAGTTCCATTCCTTCCGGTCCGGCCGGTGATACACCAGCTCGTCCTCGTCCTGCGGTGTTCCCAGCCGGTGGTAATACAGCTTGTGGAAGTAGTTCGCCTGCGTCAGTCGTGCCCCCTCCGGCGGTGCGTCGTACCGGCTGTAGTAGAACCCCAGCCCGTCCCGCGTCCACGAGGCCCGCGAAAACTTCACCCAACGGATCTCGTCGGGAAGATCCTCCCCCGTCCGCACATCCCGCACCCGCCATTCCTGCCAGTCCGATCCCGACCGCGCCACCCCGTACGCCAGTCGCGCCCCGTCCTCCGTCGCCGTCGCCCCGCTCAACGCCACCGTCCCGTCCTCCGAAAGCCGGTTGGGATCCAGCAGCACCCGCATCTCACCCTCCAATCCCTCCAGTGTGTACAGCACCGACTGGTTCTGAAGACCGTCGTTCCTCGACACAAAATACCGCTCCCCCCGCCGCCCCGGATTGCCCCAACGCTCGAAGTTCCACAGCCGCGTCAGCCGGTTCGAGATCGCCGCCCGCTCCGGAATCGCCTCCAGATACCCAAACGTCACCCGGTTCTGCGCCTCCACCCACGCCGCCGTCTCCTCCGACCGGTCATCCTCCAGCCACCGGTACGGATCCTCCACCGTCACCCCGTGATACGTGTCCGACACCGCCTCCCGGCGCGTTTGCGGATAGTCCATGGTCACCCGTTGCACCGGCCGATGAGCGCACGAGACCACCACCGCGAGCAAGGGCCAGACCATCCATGCCTTCATCCCCGAAACCTCACCGCCCGCCCCAACCCCGGTCAAAACCATTCGCCTCAATCCCTCGTGCCAACCGCATCTCAGGCCCTTGGAACTCGCCCAAGCCATCCCTCGGCGCATCTCGTACTCATCCCGAAGGGCGGTCCTCGTCCTCGTCCTCGAACCCGCAGGCACACCGTTCAATCGCCGCCTTTGTGCCGGCCCGATGGGCTCGATCTTGCCCGGACCTCCCATTCCGCCTGGGAACCGGGCCTCAGGCCTCAGGCCTCAGGCCTCAGCTTTCAGGCCTCAGGCCTCAGCTTTCAGGCCTCAGGCCTCAGCTTTCAGGCTTCAGGCCTCAGGTCTCAGGTCTCCGCCCTCCTCCTCGCCTTCCAAGCAGCAATCTTATCGCGACACGCACGAACAGGCCCTAATGGACTCTTACATAAGAGATCCATGCTCACGGGATAATAATTCTGCTTGCCACTCATCTCCCGGCCGGATTCCCTCTCCCCGTTCCCGACGCTGTCCCAGCCAGCCATCCAACGGCCCAACATCATTGCGGGTCCGCGGAATCATGAACCTCCACAGGGAGGGCCGTGGGTTGGGCCGGAATCGGGTGCCATCGACACCTGTCGATCGTCATCAACCCAAAATCATACCATTCCAACCCCATGACTCCTCGATCCCTGCGTCTTGGAATCGCCGCCGCGTTGGCCGGACTGCTTTCGGTCCCTGCCAGCGCCCAGGTGGTCATTCCCGAGACGTTCGCCCTCCCCTCCAGCTCCGCCAACACCGCCCAGCGCGGGTTCCTTTGGAACGTGTTCCAGAATGAGGCGGACCAACGGACAACCATCCAGAAAACCGAGGAGGCCCTCGCCGGTCTTCTCCGCGACGGGGATGGCAATCCCCTCCCCAACTACGCGGCCGACTACGAACAGGGCGGCGCCGACGGACCCGGCGTGAAACTGGGCACCGCCGACAATGCCCTCCTCCAGTTCATCGTCAGCAGGGTCATCAATTTCAACCAGGACGGCGTCTCCATCGGCAGCATGCCCGATGACGACTTCCTTCCCGGCATCCCCGGCCTGACCGGCAGCACCGACGGCATCGCCGCCGAGGCCCTGACCTGGCTCGACATCCCCGAGGGCACCCACACGCTCATCGTCAACAGCGACGATGGCTTCCGCCTCTCCATGGGTGGTGCCGCCCCCAAGGATGTTCTCGCCACCTTCGTCGGTCAGTTCGACGGCGGTCGCGGCGCGGCGGACACCGTCATGTCCATCCGTGTCACCAGGGCCGGCCTCTATGCCACCCGCCTCATCTGGCAGGAAGGCGGCGGCGGCGCCAACATCGAGTTCGTCCAGGTCCTGCCCAACGGCACCCGCGCCCTGGTCAACAGCGATGCGTCCACCATCAAGGCCTATCGCTCGGTTACCGGAACCGCACCGACCTTCGTCCGGACCGCGACCCCCACTCCCAATGCCAATACCGCCGCCTTCGACACCCCCGTTGTGATCGAGCTCTCCGGTGCCGCCGTCAATCAGGCCAGCGTCCGGCTCAGCCTCAACGGCAGCGAGGTTGCCGCGACCGTGACCAAAGCCGGCGATATCACCACCGTCCGTTACCAACCCCCTGGCCGGCTCGCGCCCCGCTCCCAGCACGCGGTCGCCCTGGCCTTCAATGACGGACAGGACCGCACCCTCAACTGGACCTTCACCGTCGTCGATTACGCCCTCCTGACCCCAGACCTCGCCGTCACCCCCGACACCTCGAAGCCGGGCTTCATCTGGGAGGTCCACCAGAACGCCGCCTTCCAGGCCAACGACAACACCCGCCCCACCCAGCAGCTCGCGGGTCTCCTCGGCGTCAATCTCGCCGATCCCGATTCCATCGGACCCGCCCTCGCCCGCGGCGTCGCCGGCGCCAACGATCGCATGCCCATCCGCTTCGAAATCCCCGGCGTGATCAACCTCAACCAAAGCGAATTCGAGGCCAACGGCGAGTTCACCCCGGACGAACAGATGCCCGGCATCCCTGGCCTCGGTGAATCGGGTCAAACCGACGGCATCGCCGCTTACATCTGGACCTTCATCGAACTCCCCGCCGGCGTGCACACCCTCATCGTCAACAGCGATGACGGCTTCCAGACCCTTGCCGGCAACGTGCGCGATGTCTTCCGGGCCCAGCTCGCCGGACAGTTCGTCGGCGGGCGCGGCGCAGCCGACACCCTCTACCGCGTCGTCGTCGATCAGGCCGGCGTCTATCCCTTCCGCACCATGTGGTACGAAGGCGGCGGCGGCGCCAACATCGAATGGAAGAGCGTCAAGGCCGACGGCGAACGCGCCCTCATCAACGACAGCGCCAGCGGGGGCTTCCGCGCCTACCGCGCCACCACCACCGGCAGCCCCACGGCCATCACCCGCGTCGTCCCCGCCCCCGGCGAACCCCAAACCTCCCCGACCGCCAACATCGTGGTCGTCATCGAGGAAGGCCCCACCGCCGTGGCCGACGCCTCCATCCAACTCTCCCTCAATGGCTCGCCCGTCACCGCGACCGTCAATCGCGCCGGCAATGTCATCACCGTGACCTACGATCCCCCCACCGACTTCCCGTCGCCCTCGACCCAGTCGGCCTCGATCTCCTTCACCCATGGCGGCAACACCCGCACCGAGTCCTGGTCCTTCACCATCCCGCCCCTCACCCGCGACAAGGTCGATGGCAAGGTCGGCTTCGTCATCGCCGGCGCCCAGTGGACCGCCGATGGAGGCGGTCGCACCGGACAGCCGGGCGACTACGGCATGGACTTCCCCGTCGCCCCGGCCGGCATCGTCAGCGTCAATGACGCCACCTTCCTCAACGCCGCCTCGGCCGACGACAACCTCACCTTCGCGGTCTGGCAGAAGCTTCACACCGTCCGCAATTCCTCGGCCTTCTGGGCCCTCTCGCCCTCCAGCCCGAGTTCCAGCCGCGGCTTCCAGGCCCACATCCCCTGGGGTGACAGCACCATCTACTTCGACAACTCGGGCTGCTGCGCCGGTGACTCAACCCGCATCAACCTCAACATCTCCAGCTATCCCGGATACTCCGGCACCGCCGCCTGGTGGGAACAGTGGCACCACTTCGTCTTCGTCAAGCGCGCCGAGGAAAAGGAAATCTGGATCAATGGCGAATTGTTCCACTCCGGCTTCGGCGATCCCCTGCCCCAGGACTTTACCAGCCTCATGATCGGTGGCGGACCCGGCGTCAACGACAACCGCATGGCGGGTATCCTCGATGACTTCGCCGTCTTCCGTACCGCCCTCACCGCGGCCCAGATCGCGGCTCTCGCCTCCGGCACCGCCCCCGGCGCCGTCACCGGCAATCCCGGCCTGGTCGCCCACTGGGACTTCAACGATCCCCCGGCGCCCACCGGTCCCACCCCCACCCTCAGCGTCGTCCGCGATGGCGCCAATATCCGCGTGACCTTCACCGGTACCCTCGAAGGCGCCGATGCCGTGACCGGTCCCTTCAGCCCCGTCGCCGGCGCCACCAGCCCGGCCACCATCCCCGCCACCGGCGCCCAACGCTACCTCCGGACCCGGAACTGAATCCCTCGGGCCGGCTCAACCGGCCATGAACGTACCCACCCATGACACGGGGGACCGGAGCCATCCGGTCCCCCTCTTCTTTTCCAGTCCCCTCTCTCCTCCCTCTCACCCCTCCGGACGGCCGGGTTCCACCAGGCCAGCAATCCCACGGACCCCCTGAGGCCATGAGCGCTGTCCCTCCTGTCTCCTCCCGATTCCGCCATCGGTTCCAACCCCGCCTCCGATGGCTCCCGCCCGCCATCGCCCTGCTCCTGCTGCTCTCCCCCTCCCGGCCCGCCTCATCCAGCCCCCTCATCTGGCACAACACCCCCGGCTACCGATACGCCGAACTCCCCGCCCCCGCTCCAGGCCCCCCTGGCTTCGACCTCCTTCCCCCTTCGGTCACCGGCATCAACTTCAGCAACCTCCTGTCCAACCCCACCCTCTCCACCAATCGCCTCTACGAAATCGGCTCCGGAGTCGCCCTCGGCGACATCGACGGCGACGGCCTCGTGGACCTCTACCTGACCGGCCTCGAAAACGGAAACCGCCTCTACCGCAATCTCGGCAACTGGCGCTTCCAGGACATCACCGCCTCCGCCGGCGTGGCCTGCCACGGCCAGTTCTCAACGGGCGCCGTCCTCGTGGACCTCGACGGCGATGGCGACCTCGACCTGCTCGTCAATGGCTTCGGCACCGGAACCCGCGCCTTCTTCAACGACGGCACCGGACGCTTCACCGAACGCGACGTCGGCCTCGCCCCCACCTACGGCGCCACGTCCATGGCCCTCGCCGACGTGGACGGCGACGGTGACCTCGACCTCTACGTCACCAACTACCGCACCGACACCTTCTTCGATCATCCACGCGGCCTCCGCATGGAAATGCGCACCCAACCCGACGGCACCCGCATCCTCGAACCCCGCGATCGCTTCATCACCCTCGCCCAGGCGGACGGCGCCCCCATGGTCATCGAACGCGGCGAACCCGACATCCTCTACCTCAATCGCGGCAACGGCCGCTTTGCCCCCATCCCCTGGATCACCGGCCTCTTCCTCGACGAAGACGGACAACCCCTCACCAGCGTCCCCACCGACTGGGGCCTCTCCGTCCTCTTCCGTGATCTCAACGGCGACGGCCTCCCCGACCTCTACGTCTGCAACGACTTCGTCGCCTGGCCCGACCGCGTCTGGTTCAACGAAGGCGGCCGCCGCTTCCGCGCCGCCCCGCGCCATGCCTTCCGCTCCTTCAGCCTCGCCTCGATGGCCGTCGATGCCGCCGACATCAACCGGGATGGCCACGACGACCTCTTCGTCGCCGACATGCTCAGTCCCCGCCGCCAGTTCCGCGCCTGGCAGCGACCCGACACCCTCAAAGGTTCCGTCACCTGGCCCGTCGAAGACCCGGAATTCCG
This sequence comes from Verrucomicrobiia bacterium, assembly GCA_019634625.1. NCBI lineage: Bacteria > Pseudomonadati > Verrucomicrobiota > Verrucomicrobiia > Verrucomicrobiia bacterium. The sequence continues at coordinate 4,011 of JAHCBA010000027.1, read as the reverse complement.
CCCGGAAATTCCCCGCAACACCCTCCACCTCGCCCGCGGCGACGGCACCTTCGCCGAAATCGCCACCCTCGCCGGACTCGCCGCCACCGACTGGACCCCGGCCGCCCTCTTCCTCGATGTGGACCTCGATGGCTGGGAAGATCTCCTCGTCACCACCGGCAACCTGCACGACCTCCAGGACGCCGATGCCCTCGACGTCATCCGGCGCTCCGGCGGCGACACCACCCCTGCCATGCGCCGGAAAAACCTCGCCCTCCTCCCGCATCGAGCCACCCCCAGCCTCGCCTTCCGCAACCGCCGCGACCTCACCTTCGAGGAGGTGGGCGAGCAGTGGGGCTTCAACACCGTCGGCGTCGCCCACGGATTCGCCCTCGCCGACCTCGACAACGACGGCGACCTCGATCTCGTGGTCAACGCCATGAACGCCCCCGCCCGCGTCTATCGCAATCGTGCCTCAGCCCCGCGCCTCGCCGTCCGACTGCGCGGCGCCCACCAGAACACCCGCGGCATCGGCGCCCGCATCACTGTCCGGGGCGGACCCGTCACCCAGTCCCAGGAAATGATCGCCGGCGGTCGCTACGCATCGAGTGACGATCCCATGCGCGTCTTCGCCACCGGCTCCGCCACCTCCCTCGAAATCGAAGTCCGCTGGCGCAGCGGCCACCTCTCCCGCGTCCCCCACGCCCAACCCAATCGCCTCTACGAGATCTTCGAAACCGCCTCCCTTCCCCAACCCGCCCCGCCTCCTTCCCGGCCCCTCCCCCTCTTCACCCCTGTCACCCCTCCCCTCCCGCACCTCCACACCGACGCCCCCTTCGACGACTTCGCCCGTCAACCGCTCCTCCCCCGTCGCCTGAGCAACCTCGGCCCCGCCGTCGCCTGGACCGACCTCGATGGCGATCGACGACCGGACCTCCTCGTCTCCGGGGGCACCGGCGGACGTACCCTCGCCTATCGGAACCCTCCCCACGGTGGTTTCAACGAACTGCCCCTCACCGGTCTCCCCCGCACCAACCCCCGCGACCAGAACGCCCTCGTCGTCGCTCCCGGCCCAACCGGCGCCCCGTTCCTCTGGATCGGAGAATCCAACTGGGAGAATGCCGACCCCGACGCCGCACCGTTTCGCGCCGTCCCCCTCCCCACGCCAACACCCGCGCCGCCACCCCGCCTGCCCAACTGGCCTCTGCCCCCCTCCGCCACCGGCCCCCTCGCCTTCGCCGACGTCGATGGTGACGGTGTCCTCGACCTTTTTGTCGGAGGTCGCGCCGTTCCCGGACGCTACCCCGAAGCCGCGCACTCCTTCCTCCTCCGTGCCCACGCGGGATCATGGACCGTCGCCCAATCCTTCCCCGCCCTGGGACGCATCAGCGGCGCCGTCTTCGCCGACCTGGATGGAGACGGACGCCCCGATCTTGCCCTCGCCTCGGAATGGGATTCCATCCGCCTCTTCCTCAACCGCGACGGCCGGCTTGTCGAAGCCACCACCGAATTCGGCCTCGCCCCGTACCGCGGCCTCTGGAACGGCATCGCCGCCGGGGACTTCGATGGCGATGGCCAGCTTGACCTCGTCGCCACCAACTGGGGTCGCAACGGGCGCCCCGACCTCCCCGGCTGGCATCCCTCCCCCATCCTCCTCTACCACGGCGACTTCGCGGGCGACGGCTCCCAAATCCCCCTGCTGGCCTCCCACGATCCGTTCCTCGCCAAAGTCACCCCGTGGCGCGAACGCAAAGCCGTCATCGCCTCCCTCCCCTCCGTCGCCGCCCGGTTCCCGTCCCACCGCGACTACGGAGCCGCCTCCATCCATGATTTGCTCGGCCCCGCCGCCTCCCGTGCCACCCGCCTCGAAGCCACCACCCTCGACTCAATGCTCTTCCTCCATCGCGGCAACCGCTTCGAACCCCGTCCCCTCCCCATCGAAGCCCAGTTCGCACCGGCCTTCGGCGTCGCCGTCGCCGATTTCGATGGCGACGGCCACGAAGACCTCTTCCTCGCCCAGAACTTCTTCGGCACCGACGTCGAAACCGCCCGCCAGGATGCCGGCACCGGACTGCTCCTTCTCGGGGATGGACAGGGCGGCTTCCGGGCCCTCCCACCGGCCGAATCCGGCATCGCCCTGCATGGCGAACAACGCGGCACGGCGGGGGCCGATTTCGACGGCGACGGCCGCCCCGACCTCGCCGTCGCCCAATACCGCAGCCCTCTCACCGTCCTTCGCAACACCCGCGGTCAACCCGGGGTGCGCATCTCCCTCGCCGGCCCGCCCGCCAATCCCGACGCCATCGGTGTCATCCTTCAACTCCGCTTCGGAAAACAACTCGGCCCCGCCCGCGGCCTCCATGCCGGCTCCGGCTACGGGTCCCAGGACCACACCACCCTGGTCCTCGCCGCCCCCATCGATCCCGCAGGCCTTCTCATCCGCTGGCCCGATGGCACCCGCTCCGATCTCCCCTGGCCCTCCGGCGCCCGCTCGGTTCGCGCCTTCCCCAACCGCCTCCAACCGGACTAGCCAGGAACAAGATCGTCCTTGTGCTCAGCCCGGCGAACGGTGCTCGATCTGCGTCCGGGTGAAAATCGACCCGATGTTCCCATGCCAACCAATGGTGTCTTCCTCGGCGTGGTCGGCGCCAACTGCGGATAACCCGGCGTCTCATTCAAGGATGAAGCCCGTCCACCTCCCTCCTCCACCTGCCCGGGCACCGGAACCGTCACCAACGTGATTCCGGCCCCCATCGATCCCGGCGTTCCCCTCCCGCCCGCCCCCGGCGCCGGCGTGCTGATTCCCGCCCGTTCGGAACGCCAGGCCATGGATTGGAGCCTTGCCTTGGCCAGCCAGCAGATCGCCTGCGTCATCCGCCCCCCGGCGGGCGAACGCGGCTGGTCCCTCGAAGTGGATCCGCCCGACGCCCTTCCCGCTCTCCGGACGCTGCGCGCCTACCACCTCGAAAACCGCCGTTCCCCAAGTCTTCTCACCCCCGGTGTCGGCCCCTTCCTCTTTCATGGCGGCGTCCTCGCCTGGTGCCTCCTCCTCATCGCCTTCCATCTGGCAGCCGAAGCCCCGGGAAGCCGCCTCCACGACATGGGCCGGTTCGTCACGGCCGCGGTGGCCCATGGCGACTGGTGGCGCCCCCTCACCGCCACCTTCCTCCACTCCGGCCTCGACCACCTCGCTGCCAACCTCACCTCGGGCCTTCTCCTGCTCGGACTCGCCATGGGTCGCTACCGGGCCGGCCCGGCCCTTCTGGGCACTCTCCTCGCCGGAACGCTTGGCAACCTGCTTGCCTGGTGGTGGCGCGGGCACGACTACATCGGACTCGGCGCCTCCGGTGTCGTCATGGGCGCCCTCGGAATGCTCACCGTCTCCCTCCTCACCGACCTCCACGCCCGGCACATCCCCCGCGGCACGGTCACCCGCGGCCTTCTCGGCGGCAGCCTCCTGTTCATCCTCCTTGGCACCTCGCCCAGCTCGGATGTCCTCGCCCATGCGGGTGGATTCCTCTGCGGGGGAGGCATCGCCGCCGCCTTCACCTTCGCCCCCCCCTTGACCACGGAACGTCGATCGGATCTCGCTGCCGCGGCGCTCTACCTCATCCTGATCGCCGCCACCTGGTTCGCAGCACTGCGCGGGTGAGGAGGCGAGCGAACAAATTATTAGCCAGACTTTTTGAATTGACTCTCTATTTACAATATGACAGCCCATTTAGATTGACATCCCCAACGTTCCGGCTCACCCTTTCCGAAATCACGAAATCAGCGCAGGCTTGCCGCCCCTCTACCCTTACCCGCCCTCACTCCATGAGAACCCGTCGCATCAAAGCCGACCCCACCCTCCCGGCGACGTACCATTGCATGTCCCGCGTCGCCGGTCGCCTTCCCCTCCTCGACGACTCCGCCAAGCACAAACTTCTCAACATCCTCCACCACCTCGCCCGGTTCTGTGACATCGACGTCATCACCTTCTGCATGATGTCCAACCACTTCCATCTCCTCATCCGTGTCCCGCCCAAACCC
>JAHCBA010000026.1 GCA_019634625.1 Verrucomicrobiia bacterium | reverse complement strand
GCGGGTCGAGTACCGCCCGCCCGATCCGGCCGCCAATCCCTACCTCTGCTACAGCGCCCTGTTGATGGCCGGCCTGGATGGCGTCCTCAACAAGATCGATCCGGGCGAACCGATGGACAAGAACCTCTACGAACTGCCCCCCGAGGAACTGGCCCGCGTGCCCAAGGTCCCCGGCAGCCTCGGCGAAGCCCTCGACGCGCTGGAAGCCGACCACGACTTCCTCCTCAAGGGCGATGTGTTCACCAGGGACTTCCTCGCCATGTGGATCGAACACAAGCGCCGGGAACAGGACGCCATCCGGCTCCGCCCCCACCCGTACGAGTTTTTCCTCTACTACGACTGCTGAAAGGCGCCGGTCGTACTTGGGCGCCCCTGGACCGGGGCGCCTTTTTTGTCCCCGAAACCGTTCAGGAAAAGGCTGTTCCGAGGAGAATTCAGGCGGTGAACAACCCGTGGATAACAGTTAATACATTTGCCTCGCTCGCCCTGAGGCGGCGTCCTAAAAAGCCATCGCTTCGAATGCCCTCTTTCAACGCCACGACTTTCGATGCCGGCCGCCGTACAGCCCGGATTCCGTTTCTGCAAGTTCATAGCCTCGTTAGTGTTAGGAGAGCCGATGGAGCTGTTGTCCCACGCGATACGGGTCCACGCTGGCCCACCACGAGAAGCGAGGACAGGGCCCATCGGACCTTCCGCGATCGCGTTACGGTCCGATGATTCCGGTGGCGTGAATAACTCGGCCATTCCGTCGCCCTCCGACGCTCCCCCGGAAGCCCTTCCGCAACCCTCCGCCGCTCAACTCCCCTCGGCCCGCCCCATGGAACCCGCCGCCCAAACGCTCTGGAACTCCGCCCTCTCCTCCCTCCGCGATGTCCTGAATCCGGAAATCTTCCGTCTCTGGTTCGCCCCCGTGCAACCCGCCAGCCTCGAGGCCGATAAACTGACGCTCGTCGTCGCCAACGACTTCTCGGGCGTCTGGCTCGGGGAAAACTATCGTGACCTGATCCACAACGCCCTTCGCGCCGCCGCCGGACGGACCATCGCCTTCACCTTCGTTCCCCAATCCGCCCCCGGTCCCGTCAACGGATCCGCCGCCCCGGACGCATCCGCACCCGCCGCCCAACCGGCCGAGCCCGCACCGGCCGCCGCCGAGACCCGCGAGTCCGCCTCCACCGTCTCCACGTTCGATCCCAAGAACACCTTCGAGTCCTTCGTCATCGGCAACAACATCCACGCCCATGCCGCCGCCGTGGCCGTGGCCGAAACCCCCGGTCGCGCCTACAACCCCCTCTTTCTCATCGGGGGCGTCGGCCTCGGAAAAACCCACCTGCTGCACGCCATCGGCCAGCACGTCAGCAGCCAGCGCCGGACCGCCCGCGTCGTTTTCCTCTCCACCGAACGCTTCACCAACGAGTTCATCGACGCCCTCCAGAACAACCGGCTGGCCAGGTTCCGAAAGAAGTTCCGCGAATCCGATGTCCTCCTCATCGACGACATCCAGTTCCTCTCCGGCAAGGAACGCATCCAGGAGGAGTTCTTCCATACCTTCAACGCCCTCCACGAATGCCGGAAGCAGATCGTTCTCACCTGCGACCGTCCCGCCAGCGAAATCCAGGGACTCGAACAACGCCTCGTCTCCCGTTTCGAATGGGGCCTCGTCGCCGATATCCATCCCCCCGATGTCGAAACCCGCATGGCCATCCTTCGCAAGAAGGCTGACCAGATGCATTACGTCCTGCCCGCGGACATCGCCCAGTTCCTCGCCGAACGCATCCGCACCAACGTCCGGCGCCTCGAAGGCGCCCTCACCCGCGTCGCCAGCTACGCCAAGCTCACCGGTCAGATCCTGACCGTTGACCGGCTCCGCGATCTGCTCCGCGATGTCCTCGGCGAGGAGGGCCGTGCCTCCCTCACCATCGACGTCATCATCAAGCGCGTCGCCGACCACTACGATCTCCGCGTCTCTGATATCCTGGGTCGTCGCCGCCCCGATCACATCGCCTTCCCCAGGCAGGTCGCCATGTTCCTCGCCCGCACCCTCACCGAGTCCTCCCTCAGCACCATCGGCGGGGCCTTCGGCGGTCGCGACCATGGCACCGTCCTCCATGCCTGCCGCGCCGTCGCCGATCGCATGGAAACCGATCCCAACGTCCGCAAGACCGTGGGACAACTCGATCGCGACCTCCGCGGCTGAATCCGGGCCATCTTCCGCCCCCTCCTGAGCCGTATCCATGCAGCAGGGGAGGGGGCTCCCTCCCTGCCATGCGGTGCACACCTCCCTCCTCCCCGCCCCAAACCTCGTACTCGTAATCGTAATCGTAATCGTAATCGCCCTGCCCGGTTCGCATGCGAAATGGGAGGTCCGAACAGGATCGAACCCATCGGACCTGCCATGAGGCGACGCTGAAACGGTGTGCCTGCGAGTCGAGGACGAGTACGAGTACCGCCCTCCGGGCTGAGTACGAGTCCCTGGGGAGGACGAAAGAGTATGGTGCAATGGATTGAGGACTCGCGGAGCTCGTCCCTCCGAAGGGTGAAGCGGAGGGGTGGGATCGGAGGGACGGTTGGGTGTCCACGCTTCAGCGTGAGCCTCCCAAGTCCGCCCCCGACACGCTAAAGCGTGCACACCCAACAAAGTCCCACCCAGCCTCGGCCCCCCAACGTCCCCGCCCTGCCAGCGCACCTCAGACTTTTGCAGCAGACCTCGTGCTCGTGCTCGTGCTCGTGCTCGTGCTCGTGCTCGTGCTCGTGCTCGCCCTGCCCGGTTCGCATGCGAAATGGGAGGTCCGAACAGGATCGAACCCATCGGACCTGCCATGAGGCGACGCTGAAACGGTGTGCCTGCGAGTCGAGGACGAGTACGAGGACGAGTACCGCCCTCCGGGCTGAGTACGAGTCGTGCGAGGGGGGGGGGCGGGTTCTTGGAAGGTGCAACCGAATCGGGGTCGGAATCGGTATCGGTATCGACAGGAGCAACGACACCTCGTGCATCCCCGGAGTTCGTTCCGGTTCGATTCCGATACCGACCCCGACCCCGACGGTCCCCTCGTCGTATCCCTCGACCGTTCGCACCTCCCGACAACTCGGAGAACCGCCCGGATTCCCCTCGTCCTCGTCCTCGTCCTCGTCCTCGTAATCTTAATCTTAATCTTAATCTCCCTCCCCAGTGCATCCCGGAGTTGTGGGGGGAGTTGCGAACTTCGCGAAGCATTGCTTCGGAGGGCCGAGTTCCACGAGGCCGCAACGGTGTGGAGCCTTGGATTGAGGACTCGCGGAGCTCGTCCCTCCGATTCGCTGCCTCCTCACCCACAACCCCCGGGATGCACCAGGCCCTCCCCATCCCACAAAAATCCCGTTGCCTCCCGACGGCGAAAACCGTATTCCAACCGTAGTCGTTTCCCTCAGGACCTTGTGGCCCAGGCGCTCGCCGTGCCCGGTTCCTCGCCGGGAAGCCACTGCATCGAACGAATCGAGGGTTTATGGGTCCATGGGTCATGCACGCAGACGCTGGCGGTGGGGCAGGGGGGACCGTCTCGTCCCCGGGTCCTTCGGTTCCTTCGTCCGTCGGATCCCCGCCCGGGGATGATGGGGTACCAGCCTGCCCGCGGCGTATTCGCGGAGCCCCCTAGCCTCTTCGCCTGTCCTCGCGCCAGTCCCCTCCTTCCCCATCTTCACTCCATGCACCCCCCCTCGGACGGCCACCCCCTCCGTCCCGATCCTGCGGATCCCGCTTCCTTCCACGCTCCTGGGATCCTCCCCGAATCGGCTCCTGAAGACCCCTGGCATCCGGCCCCCGAAGCCCTGCGCCTGCTCCCCGCCGATTTCGTTCAGCGCCATTGCATCCTCCCCCTCGCCGTCCATCAGGGCACCCTGCGAATCGCCACACCGGACGCCGCCAATCATCGCGCCTTCGACGATATCCGATTGCTCACCGGCCTCGAAGTGGACGTCCGGGAGGCCCCGGCCGACACCCTGGCCGAGCGCATCGCCGAGTCGTACCAGGTGACGGTCGAGCGCATGATCGAGGGTCTCCACCCGGAGGCCCGCTCCACCTCGGAAGCCAGCACCCTCCACGACATCGAGGTGATGGCCAACGAGCCCACCGTCATCAACCTCGTCAACCTCGTCCTCGCCACCGCCGTCCGCGAACGGGCCAGCGACATCCACCTGGTCCCGTTCGAAGACTCCCTCGAACTCCGTTTCCGCATCGACGGTCTCCTCCAGGTCAAGCCTCCGCCCCCGCGCCATCTCCACGCCGCCCTGGTCTCCCGCATCAAGATCATGGCGGACATGAACATCGCCGAGCGGTTCCTGCCCCAGGACGGCCATATCCAGATCCATCATCGCGGGGCCCGGGTCGATATCCGCGTCGGCACCATGCCCACCAAGAACGGGGAGAGCGTGGTGATGCGTCTCCTCGAAAAGGACAACAAGGTCCTCACCCCCGTCGAACTCGGCCTCGACCCCGAACGCGCCGCCCTGATGCAGCGCCTCGCCCAGAAACCCCACGGCCTTTTCCTTTCCACCGGCCCCACCGGCAGCGGCAAGACCACCACCCTCTATTCCATCCTCCAGGGCATCTACACCCCGGAGAAGAAGATCATCACCATCGAGGACCCCATCGAGTACGAACTCCCCGGCGTCGCCCAGATTCCCGTCCGCCCCAGCCGCAATTTCACCTTCGCCAACGGCCTCCGCGCCATCCTCCGACAGGATCCCGACGTCGTCATGGTCGGCGAAATCCGCGATTCCGAGACCGCCGAAATCGCCATTCGCGCCGCCCTCACCGGCCACCAGGTCTTCAGCACCCTGCACACCAACGACTCCACCGGCGCCGTCACCCGCCTTCTCGACATGGGCGTCGAGGCCTTCCTCATCTCGTCGTCCCTCGAAGGGGTCATCGCCCAGCGCCTCGTCCGTCGCCTGTGCCCGCGGTGCCGCATCGAGGATGCCATCGCCCCCGCCGTCCGCGAACGCCTCGAAGCCCTCGGCGGCCGGGCCGTTCACGGCACCTTCTTTCGGGGCCAGGGCTGCGAGGATTGCCGCCACACCGGCTACCGCGGCCGCATCGGCATCTTCGAACTCCTCCCCATCGGCACCGAACTCCGCGAGCTGATCCTCCACCGCCGTTCCAATGCCGAACTCAAAACGGTGGCCCAGCGCTCCATGATCACCATGCACCAGGACGCCCTCAACAAGGCCGCCGCCGGCATGACCTCCGTCGAGGAGATCCTGCGCGTGTCCTCGGGCGATCTCCTCGAATGACGTCCTTCCGTTACCAGGCGGTCCAGCTCGATGGCGCCCCCGTCCAGGGGGTCATCGAGGCCCCCGACCGCAAAGCCGCCCTCCAGCTCCTCAGCCAGCGCGGTGTCTTTCCGTCCCGGCTCGAATCCGTCGGCGGCCCCGCCCCGAACCCCGCAACCCTCCCGGCCACGCCGCCTGCCCCGCGCCATACCGCTCAGAGCGCCCCCACGGCCCGCGCCGCACCGGTCTCACCCGGCCCGGCCCCGGCCAGCCCGCCCGCGACCTTCGGTTCCCGCATCCGCCGCAAGGACATCACCGAGTTCACCCGCGAGATGAGCGCGCTGCTCGGGGCTGCCATTCCCATTCCCCAGGCCCTCGACAGCCTGGGCGAGGAGGAGGCCAACCCTCTCCTCCGCGGCATTGTCCTCAGCCTGGCCGAGGCCGTCCGCAAGGGCACCTCCCTGTCCGCCGCCCTCGACGAACATCCCCGCCATTTCGGGCGCCTCTACATCAGCATGGTCCGTGTCGGCGAGGAAGCCGGCCAGCTCCCCAAGGTCATGGCCGACCTCGCCTCCCTCCTCGAACACGAGGACGAGGTGCGGAGCGAAGTCGTCACCGCCGTCGCCTATCCCGCCTTCGTCCTCGGGTTCGGCGTCTTCACGGTGGTCCTCCTGATGACCGTCGTTCTGCCCCGCCTGTTCTCGATGCTCCAGGAGATGCTGCCGGTGCTGCCGCTCCCGACCCTGGTCCTCCTTCGCATCAGCGAAGTGCTCCATCATCACTGGCCCTGGCTCCTCATCGCCCTCGGCGGTGCCGCCTTCGGTGCCCGGCGGTATTTTTCCACCGACCGCGGCCTCCTGCTCCTCGACCGCGCCAAGCTCCGGCTCCCCGTGGTCGGTGCCGTGTTCCGGTCGGCCGCCCTCGGCCGCTTCGCCCGCACCCTCGGCACCCTGGCCCGCAGCGGCGTCTCCCTCCTGCCCGCCCTCCGCATCGTCGAGGACACCATCGGCAACCGTGTCCTTGCCGCCCAGATCGCCCGCGTCGCCGAGGAAACCCGCGGCGGCGATTCCCTCGCCGCGCCCCTCCGCAAACTGGGCGTGTTCCCCCGCGGCATCGTCCAGATGATCGAGGTCGGCGAGGAAACCGGCCGCCTCGACGAAATGCTGCTCAAGGTCGCCGAGATCGAGGAACGGCACATGCGCGCCCGCATCAAGACCCTCATCTCCCTCCTCGCCCCTGCCCTCATCCTGGTGGTCGGCGTCCTCGTCGGCTTCATGGTCATCGCCCTCCTCCTTCCCATCTTCCGCATGAGCCGCGCCATCCAATGAAGCCGTCCCCTCCCGCTCTCCGCCGCCTGGCACCGTCATCCCTCCTCGTTTCATCCATCCCCATGCACCTGACCCTACCGGCAACACACCGCTTCCCAACCCGACGCAACGCCGGCTTCACCATGATCGAGATCATGGTGGTCGTCGTCATCCTCGGCATCCTCGCCGCCACCATCATCCCCCAGTTCATCGGCACCACCCACGACGCCAAGGTCAGTGCCGCCAAATCCCACATCGCCCAGATCGAATCCGCCCTCGAACGGTTCTCCGTCCACATGGACCGGTACCCCACCGCGGACGAAGGCCTCGCCGCCCTGGTCCAGGCGCCCGCCGGCGCCGGGGATCGCTGGCGCGGCCCGTACGTGAACCAGTTGCGCAACGATCCCTGGGGCAGTCCCTACCAGTACCGCTTCCCGGGCATCCGCCATCCCCACAGCTTCGACCTCTGGTCCCAGGGTGCCGACAAGGCCGACGGCGGCGAGGGCCAGAACGCCGACATCGGCAACTGGCAGTAAACCCCATGCCGGCAACCCGACACCGCCGTCCCCCGCGCCGCGCCTCCATTGGCCCGGCGCCGCGGCCTGTCGCCGGGTTCACCCTGATCGAACTCATGGTCGTCCTCGGTCTCCTCGCCATCCTGACCGCCATGATCGTCCCGGAAATGCGCGGGTCGCACCGGGACGCCCTCCTCCGCTCCTCCAGCCGCCAGCTCGTCAACGCCTGCGCCCTCGCCTCCAGCCGCGCCGTCAGTCTCGGCCAGTCCCATCGCGTCCGGCTCGACCCCGCCACCGGCCGTTTCCAGCTCGAACGCCAGGCGCCGGGTTCCAGAAGCGCCAGAACCGAACCCGCCTACGTCCCCATCCGCGACATCCCCCACGCCGCCGGCCGTCTCGATCCCCGCATCGCCGTCCGCCTCCGCCAGCCGGATCTCGATCCCGTCGATCGCCCGGAGGCCGACCCGTTCCTCCCGGATTGGAGCGTCGGCGATCCCGCCGGTTCTTTCACGAGGCCCGCCGATCCCGATCCCTTCGCCGAGGCCGGCCCGGAATCGGATTCGATGGCCGACGGGCCTTCCGGACCGGCCATGGGGGTGCTGTTCCATGCCGACGGCACCGCCGATCGCGTCGAGATCCGGTTGCGGGATCCCGACGGCTTCGGTCTCGCCCTGCGCGTCAATCCGGTGACCGCCCGGATCCGGATCATCCCCCTCGAACGCCCATGAGCCCCCGATCCGCCCAGGCCGGCTTCTCGCTCGTCGAGGTGATGATCTCGATCCTGATCCTCGGCGTCGCCCTCACCGGCCTCACCACCGGCATCGCCACCGCCCTCCGTTCCGCCCGCGAATCCGAACTCCGCACCGCCGCCGCCCTCGTGGCCGCCGGCGTGATCGAGACCCTCCGCGCCGAAGGCTACCTGATCGCCGGTTCGACCGAAGGTCCCTGCGGCGACGCCCTCCCGGCGGCGCGCTGGTACCAGACCCTTGCCGCCGGGGACCTCGACGGCCTCTATCGCGTCCAGGTCGCCATCCGGCATGAGGAAACCGGCCGGACCTTGTTCGAACTGGAAACGCTCCTCTTCGATCCCCCCTTCGCCACCGCCAACACCGAATCCGACTCGCGCGACCGCCGGCGCGACCGCGACCGCCGTTCCCAGCGCCCATGAAATCCCCGGCCTCCCATCCCTCCGCCGGGTTCACCCTCGTCGAACTGGTGATCGGCGCCGGCCTCATGAGCCTGATCCTCGCCGCCGCCTACGCCTGCCTCTCCGCCGGCCTGTCCGCCCAGCGCCTCATCGAACCCCGCATCGATGCCGCCCAGAACGCCCGCGTCGCCATGGACCGCATCGCCGCCGATCTCCGCGCCGCCTGCATCCTTTCCAAAGAAGCCCACTTCCTCGGCATGGACCGGCGCCTTGGCGACATCGAAGCCGACAACCTCGACTTCGCCACCCATCACCACACCCCCGCCCGCCCCGGCGAAGGGGACTACTGCCAGGTCAGCTACTTCCTCCAGCCCGACCCCGAATCCAGCGCGTTCACCCTCTGGCGCCGGCGCCATCCCGCCATCGGCCTCGATCCCCTCGCCGGCGGCCAGCGCGAAGTCATCGCCGACGGACTCCGCCAGCTCAAGTTCGAGTACTACGATGGCTGGGAATGGTTCGACACCTGGGGCGATCCCGAAGGCTCCGGCAAACGCGAAACATCCGCCCTCGCCCCCACCAACCTCTCCGGCCTCCCCGATGCCGTCCGCATCACCCTCGCCTTCGATGCCGCCCCCGCCCGGCGTGCCCGCACCGCCCGGTCCAGCGCCGGGCCCATCGAAGCCCCCCGCCAGGCGGCCTCCAACGAATCGTCCTCGGCCGAACCCCCGATGGTCTTCCAGACCGTCGTCCGGCTGAACCTCGCCCGGCGTCCGTCGTCCACCGCCTCCGGTTCGAGCGCCACGGCCGCTCCGGAAGGTTCCCCGACGCCATCCACGCCAATGTTCTAAGGCCCCTCCCCTGAGCCCATGCGCCCACCCCGCACCCCATCCAACCGCGCCTCCGTCCTGGTCGGCCTCCTCTGGTGCCTCGCCCTCCTCTCCCTTGTCGTCATCTCCATCCTCCATACCTCCCGCCTCGACCTCACCGTCAGCCGTCACCACGCCGACCGCATCCAGGCCCACTACCTCGCCCTCGCCGGCCTCGAAAAGGCCAAGGCCCTCCTCTACCACGACACCCGCGAACGCACCCGCTCCGCCCAGAATCATACCGGCCGCCTCTACGACGACTCCGCCCAGTTCCGCGATGTCCCGCTCGGACGCGGTCGCTTTCGCATCCTCCGGGCGGCCTTCCCCGAAGAGGGCGGCGGCACCGTCTTCGGCATCGCCGACGAGGAACGCCACCTCAACGCCAACACCGCCTCCGCCGAGGAATGGTCCCGCCTCCCGGACATGCCCCCCGACATCGTCGCCGCCATCCTCGACTGGCGGGACCCCGACGACACCGTCACCCCCGGCGGCGCCGAGGTCGAACACTACGCCTCCCTCCGTCCGCCGCGCCTGCCCCGCAACGGCCCGTTCCTCACCGTCCGCGAACTCCTCATGGTCCGCGGCGTCACGGCCCAGGCGCTCCTCGGCGACGACCGCCAGTTCAACGGCCTTCTCGAACCCCTCGGGGCCGCCTCCGACGAACCGCTTGATTCCCGCACCTACCCGGGCCTCGCCGACCTCGGCTGGGCCGGGTGGCTGACCGTCGATTCCGGCGTCACCGACCGCGACGCCACCGGCCAGGAACGCATCTCCCTCCAGTCGGCGGAGGAATCCCAACTCACCGACCTCCCCGGCATCACCGCCGACATCGCCCGCGCCATCGTCGCCTACCGCAACCAGAACCGCTTCTCCAGCCTCGACCAGCTTCTCGATGTCACCGCCGCCCCCCCGTCGGGATCGCCTGCGGCACCGTCCGCTTCGTTCGACCCTGCCAATCTCCCGCCCGGTGCCTTTCCCGGCGCCCAAGCCCAGACCGCCACCCCTCAGCCCCGCGGTTCCACCGGCCCCACCGGCCCCACGCTCATCGATGAATCCCTCCTCCTCGACATCGCCGACCGGCTCACCCTGTCCGACCAGTCCCACCTCGCCGGCGTGGTCAACGTCAACACCGCCCCAATCGAAGTCCTCGCCTGCCTCCCCGGCATGACCCGTGAACTGGCCCAGGCCATCGTCTCCTTCCGCGCCTCCAACGGCTACCTCGCCAATGTCGCCTGGCTCCTCCGTGTTCCCGGCATGACCCGCGAAACGTTCCGGCAGATCGCCCCGCGCGTCACCGTCCGCTCCGAAACCTTCCGCATCCTCGCCGAAGGCCGCGTCGATGCCACCGGCGTCCGCCGCCGCCTCCAGACCATCGTCCGCGTCGGCCTCAACGACATCCAGACCCTCTCCTACCGGGAGGACGACCTATGAAGCGACCCGCCTTTCTCGACAGTCCTCCCCTCTTCCTCGAATTCGAGCGGACCGAACTCCGCGCCCTTCATCGGGATGCCCTCCACCACTGGCCCCTCGAACGGACCGCCGATGGACGCCTCACGGACGCCTGTCGCGCCCGGGTGATCGCCCAGCTCGCCGCACTGGTTCGTGCCGCCCCATGGCAACCCCGGCCCCGCGCCTGGTGCGCCCTCCCTGCCCAGGGCGTGGCCCTCCGCCGCCTCACCCTCCCGCAAGTCCCCGCTCCTGAACGCCATCGCCTCGTCGCGCTCCAGGTCGAGAGCGAATTCCCGCTCGCCCCCGAGGCCCTCGCCTGGGGCCATGCCCCGCTCCCGCCCCAGCCCGGCGCCACCCCCGATGCCGCCCCGTCCCAGCCCGCCCTGGTCGCCGCCGCCCGACGCGACCTCATCGATCACTACGCCGCCCTCCTCCATGAAGCCGGACTCGCGCCCGCCTTTGTCCCTGCCGCCCTGGCCCGCGCACAACTTCTCCCCGACGCCCCCGCACCGGCCCTCCTCCTCCACGTCGGCGAACACCCCACCGAACTTCTCCTCGGCGACGCCGCCGGCCCCGAATCGCTCCGCGTCCTCTCCCTCCATGCCGACGCCCTCGTTCACGCCCTCGAACCCGCGACCCCCAATGCTCCCTCGTCCCCCGCTCCCGCTCCCATTCCCGATCCCCTCGAAACCCTGATCCGGGCCCTGCCCGACACTCCCGGCCAGCCCCGCCTTTTCCTGTCCGGAACCGCCTCGCGTCATCCAGCGCTGGTGGCCCGTCTTCCCCACGCCCTGGGTCTCCCCGGACTCGCCACCCCCCTCGACGAAGGGCCTGGCGCGCCTTCCTCCGCCCTGCGCGGACTTCAGCAACTCGTCGCCCAGGGGCGTTCCAGCACGGTCCCCCAGCTCGCCACGGAATCGGCCCCGGCCTCCTCCCAGCCCTGGTGGCAAAGGCTCCCCCGTCCCTGGCTCGCCGCCGCCGCCGTCCTGCTCCTCGCCTGGCTCACCCTCCCGTACCTCGAAGCCTCCCTTCGCGCTCCCGGCCTCGCCGCCCGCCTCGACACCCTCAAATCCGAACGCCAGCGCCTCGCCGTCATCGACCGCCAGTACGATTTCCTTCGCCATCTCCAGCAGAACCAGGCCCCCTACCTCGACGCCCTTCTTGTCCTCGGCAAGACCGCCCCGCCCGGCACCCGCGTCGAATCCATCGCCATGAATCTCCGCGGGGAACTCGTGCTCCGCGGTGTCCTTCGCAATTCACAGGAAGTAGTCGATTTCCGCACCAAACTCGTGGACTCGGGGTTCTTCTCCTCTGTGGTCATCGAGGAACAATCCCCCGCCCCCAACCGCCAGAACCTCAATTTCCGCATCAGCGCCCAATGGAAACCGGCCAGCGCCCGTGCCGGCCTCCCCATCCTCAAGGAAGATCCGGCCACACCCGCCCCCGTTCCCGGTGCCGCGGGTTCAACCGGCCCAACCCCCGTCGCCCGGCCTCCCACGCCTCGTCCCGGCTGATCCACGCCCCCCACCCATGCGCCCGCTCACACCCTCCGAGAAACGCACCGTCCGCTTCGGCGCCATCGCCGTGGCCGTCTATCTCACCCTCTTCCTCGGCCTCCAGGCCCGCAAAGCCGGTCACCAGCGTTACGCCGAGTACGCCCGCCTCCGCCAGGAGGCCGTCACCCTCCGCGAACGCCTGTCGGTGTACCACGACAAGGCCATCGTCGCCCGTGACCTCATGGAGCGGTTCCAGTTCGACCCGGCCCAGCTTTCCCGCACCACCCTCGTCGCCCAGGCCACCGCCGCCATCCACCAGGCCGCCGTCGGAGGCGGACTCCAGCTCGGCCCCATCCGCGAATCCCCCTCCCGCTCCGCCGCCCGCGAACTCACCTCCGTCCAGCTCGAAGGCATGGGCCCCGTCCCCGCCGTCCTCCGATTCCTCCAATCCCTCGGCTCCCTCGGCTATCCCCTCGTCGCCGAAAGCCTCCAGATCACCCCCCAGCCCGGCGGACCGGGCCAGCTCAAGATCAACCTCACCCTCGTCCTCCTCGATTTCGACCGGTGGACCCCCGCGGAGACCCGCCCCGATGCCTGACTACGGCCCGCTCACCCTCAAGGTCATTTGCGCCCTCCTCGCCCTGCTGGTCGCCCGGCAGGCCGCCCGGCTTGTCCTCCCCTCCGACGCCCTCGGTCGCACCTCCCTCCCCGATCTCCCCACCTGGTCCCCCCCGACCAATAACCCGGCCAACAACCCGGCCATCCCCGGCAACCCCGCCAGGCCGTCAGCTCCGACCCAGGGAATGCCGCCAGGAATGCCGCCAGGAATGCCGCCGGGGGTCATGATCGCCGGGATGCCTGGAGGCATGCCTCCCGGAATGCCCCCAGGGATGCCCAGGCCGTTCCCGCCCGGCCGTTCCCCGGGCGGTGCCCCGGCCGCCCCTCTCTCTCCCGAAGCCCAGGCCCGGCTCGATCGCATCGTTCAGAGCGGACTTCTCGGACCCGTCATCCGTCCGCCTCCCATGGCCCTCCTCGGCATCATCGGTTCCCAGGTCCTCCTCCGCGCCCCCACCGGCCAGACCGGCCTGGTCCGGGAAGGCGATGAACTCGGCGGGGTCAAAATCCTCCGCATCGGCACCAACCGCGTCCTGGTCCTCGAAAACGATCAACCCAAAGAACTCTCCATCTTCGGAGGCCTCGGAGGCGAAACCCTCCTGCCCCCGGCCAACCCAGCCACCCCTTGAATCGCGTGAATCCATCCGTCCCGCCCCCACCTGCCCGCGCTCCCCGCATGGCCCCCGTGCCTGCGATGGCGATGGCGCTCGGCCTCGCCCTCACCCTCGTCCTCAGCGCCTGTGGGCCGAAATCCGGGACGCCCCCTGCCTCCGCTCCCGAAACCCCGCCCGGCCAGCCCTCCGCCCCCGACACCAACGCACCCGCACCCGCCACGCCTCCCACCCCCGACGCACCCCCTGCGCCCGGCGCTCCTGCCGTCCCCACCCCCGCCACACCCGCGCCCGGCGCTCCTCCCACCCCCCCCGGTGCCACTCCGCCAGCCGAGGCCCCGGCTGTCCCCGCGGAAGTCCAGGTCTCCTTCCAGGGTGCCAATGTGGACATGATCGTCCAGTGGCTCGCCGAGACCACCGGCAAGACCGTCATCAAACATCCCCGCGTCCAGTGCCAGCTCACCCTCGTCAGTTCCCGCAAAGTCTCTCCGCGCCAGGCCATTGACCTCGTCTATCGCGCCCTCGCCATCGAGGGTTTCAATGCCATCGAAACCGACCACTCCATCCTGATCGTCCCCGAAGGTCAGGACGTAAGACTCAGCCCCGGCGTGGTCAGCGCCTCCGATTCCGTCATCCCCGACGGACATCAGCGCCTCCTCAAGATCTTCAGCCTCGACCACGTCCAGGCTGCCGAGGTGCGCGACAAGATCCGTCCCGTCCTCTCCGACCGCGCCACCGTCGAGATCGACGAACGCTCCAACCAGCTCCTCGTCACCGACTTCAACAACAACCTCCGGCTCCTCGTCGAGCTGATGAAGGACCTCGATGTCGTCTCCGTCGGCGACGCCGTCGTCGAGGTGATCCCCCTCCGCCATGCCCAGGCCGAGGAAATCGGCAACCTCGTCAGCCTCATCGTCAATGCCCAGCCCGCCCCCCCACCCTCTCCCTCCGGCGGCTCCGGTTCCTCCCGTCCCCCGGGCATGCCCCCCGGCATGTCCATCAGCATGCCTTCACCGTCGCCCTCCCCCTCTCCGGGCGGTCCGGCGGGTTCCGGCTCCGCGCAGCAGGTCCGCATCTGGCCAGACAAAACCGCCAACCGCCTCATCGTCTCCACCCCACGCGCCCGCCTCCAGGAGGTCCGCCAGCTCGTCGAGATCCTCGACAAGGACAAGCCCGACGATGTCTCCGTCCGTGTCCTGCCCCTCCGCCATGTCCAGGCCGCCGATTTCGTCCGCGAGATCGGACCCCTCTATCAACGCCTGAGCGGACGTTCCATGAAGGACGTCATCGAGATCACGGCCAACGAACGGTCCAACTCCCTCATCATCCTCTCAAGCCTCGCCAACTTCGAAGCCCTTCAACAGCTCCTCGTCACCCTCGACACCGACGAGGCCCAGGAAATGGTCATCCAGACGTTCAGCCTCAAGAACGCCGACGCCCAGGACGTCGCCAAGCAACTCCAGGAACTCGGCGAAGCCCAGAGTTCCGCCTCCCGTTCCCCCTACTACTTCATCTATTCCTCCCAGCCCCGCGGCGCCTCCAAAAAACCCAGCTTCGTCGCCGACCGCCGCCGCAACGCCGTCGTCGTCCAGGCGCCCCCCGCCCAGATGGACGGCTTCGCCCGCATGATCCGCGAGCTCGATGAACCGGTCACCGACGACAGCCTCGCCCCCCGCATCTACCAGCTCAAATACGTCAGCGCCGTGGACATCGAGGATGTCCTCAACGAACTCTTCCTCCGCCGCCAGCAGCAGCGTTCCTACTGGGATTTCTGGGGCGACTCCCAATCCACCACCGCCGACCGCGATGTCGGCCGCCTCTACGGCAAGGTCCGCATCACCAGCGAGCCCTACTCCAACACCATCATCATCACCTCCAACTCCCGCGAGAACCTCGCCGTCGTCGAGGAAATCCTCGAACAGCTCGACGTCCCCTCCCAGGCCGGGGAAACCACCCTCCGGGTCCCCCTCCGCTTCGCCAAGGCCGCCACCGTCGCCAACAACCTCAACGTCCTCTTCGCCAAGAACGGCTCCCCACCCCTCCGCCCCACCGCCCCCCAGAACCAGCCCCAACCCCAGGGCGGCCAGCAGCAGCAGTCCTCCGTCCCCGCCGACGCCAGCTTCGAACTCGGCCAGGAATCCCGTGAAGACGGCTACTTCCCCTGGCTCGGCGGCCAGCCCGACACCCCCCGCTCCTCCGACGGACGCGCCACCGCCCGCCAGGTCAGCGACCTCGTCGGACGCGTCCGCGTCGTCCCCGACCATCGCAGCAATGCCCTCCTCGTCTCCGCCAACGTCCATCTCCTCACCCAGATCACCAAGCTCATCGAGGATCTCGACGCCCCCACCGCCCAGGTCCTCATCGAAGCCCGCATCGTCGAGGTCTCCACCGACGCCATGGACAAACTCGGCGTCCGCTGGTCGCCCGACGGCAGCCGCACCTTCACCGCCGACGACTACGACGGCTCGATCCTCGGCGGCGCCAGCACCCGCTACATCCGCGGCTTCGGCGAAGACACCCGCGTCAACACCGGCGGCTCCGGCGGCCTCCCCATCTCCCTCAGCACCCTCCGCTCCGGCGTCCTCGACGCCTCCATCAACCTCGACGTCCTCGTCCAGTTCCTCCGCCGCAACACCGACGCGACCGTCCTCGCCGAACCCCAGATCAACATCGCCGACAACGAAATGGGCCGCCTCTTCGTCGGCCAGCAGGTCCCCTTCATCGACCGCAGCCAGACCACCGACGTCGGCGGCCTCACCCAGTCCTTCCAGTACAAACGCGTCGGCATCATCCTGGAGGTCACCCCCCACATCAACATAGGCGGCGACGTCGCCCTCAAAATCCGCGCCGAATCCTCCTCCATCCAGTCCGGACAAACCCTCTTCGGCGGCGCCATCCTCGACACCCGCACCTTCCGCACCGACGTCACCGTCAAGGACAACGAAACCCTCGTCCTTGGCGGCATCATCCAGAAGCAGATCTCCGACACCCGCCGCAAAGTCCCCGTTCTCGGCGACATCCCCGTCCTGGGCCTGGCCTTCCGAAAAAAGGACAAACTCGCCCGCGACGTGCAGCTCATGGTCTTCCTTCGCCCGAAGATCACCCGCACCCCCGAGGAAGCCCGCGCCCTCCTCCAGGACATCGACCATCGCGCCCCCCTCCTGCGCCCGTGGCGCGACGGCATCAACGCCATCCCCGAAACCGACCCTGGCACGTCCCCTGACTAAGAGCCGGTCTGCAAACTGGAAGGGGCCCCTTCCAGTTTTCAGACAGGCTCCAAGCCTCAGGATTCCGTGCCTGCGCCGGATTACGGTCGGGCCACGCGCAGAAAGGTTGGCCCCGGCTGTCCCGAGTCCCGCCCCTCCCCGAAGACAAGGAGTCCCACCGCATTGACCTGGTTCGTGGAAGCGGCGCGCCATTCCACCAGATCGGTCGATGTCTCCACCACGAAGTCCTGGTCCGGTTCGCCCGCAAAGACCACCTGCATCCGCCCGTCCGCCTTCCGTTCGGCCACCAGCGTGTTCGCCAGGTAAGGCGCCGTGAACTCGAAGGCTCCCAGGTCGCAGCCCGCACCGACAGGACGCATCACGCCCCGCTGGTCCGTTTCCGGACATGACAGACTTTCGCCGGCGTCGATGGCCGGACTTCCTTCCAGGAGGGACACCGTCCAGGTCGGTCCGCCGTAATCGCCAAACGTGCCCAGTCGCGGTTCCACGCCGTCGGTCGCGAGACCGGCCGTGGTGAGATTGGACCGAAACGTCTCGAACGTTCCGACCCAATCCCCGCCCGGCTCGTTTCCGAACAGGATCGTGTTGATCAGCGACGCCTGGGTGACATCGGGCATCATGTGGAAGCCCGCCCCCTCGACGGTTCCCCCCGCGTCTGTGGCGACGACACGATTGCCCACCAGGGTCAGGTTGGTGCCCCCGAACGGACCGGCCGCCAGGTGAATGGCTCCTCCCCGCGCGTTGCCGGGATTCTGTCCGAGGAAGGCATCCGGTTGGCCGGCAAAGGCCTCATTCCCGATGAGGGTGCAGTTCCACATCGCCAGCGGAGCGGCTCCGAACACCGCCCCTCCCAGGCCATCGCCGCCGCCAGAATTGGGAAAGCCCGGCACGGAATTGCCGGGCCCTCCGACCGCCTGGTTCCTCGCAAAAGCGCTTCCTCGAATCCACGTCGCCCCCTCCACGAACACCGCACCGCCCAGCGCCTCCGAGCCGTCCGGTGCATCGCCCACCGCCATGCTGCCCTGACCCATGACGCCGACGGCCGAGTTGTCCAGGAAGGTGCAGTCCTCGATCGCCATGGGTGCCGCGCTCCAGATGGCGCCTCCCTTTCCGGGCGCACCGGCGCTGATGGACATTCCCCCCTCGACCCGGTTGGAGAGGAACATGGACAACCTGCACTGCCAGGATCGGAGACTGGCGATGGCCCCGCCGCGGCCTTCCGTCGCCAGATCCCAACCCCGGCCGCCCGGGCACACATTCGATTCAAAGGTCGATTCGCGGATCAGGGCCTCCGATGGACCGGCACCGATATAGACCGCTCCCCCGGCCGCCTCTCCCGCTCCGGTGTTGCGGGGCGCCGATCCGACATTCACCCGGTTGCTGAGGAACTGACATCCATCGAGCAGCAGGTCCGCGGCACCCGCATAGAGCGCGCCACCGTAGGCGCTCCCGTTTCTCGGACTCACCAAGGCTTCTGTCAGCAGGCTCCCTTGCGCCCGATTGTTCACGAACCGGGTGCGGACCATGCGCGATTCTCCCAGATCATGATACACCGCGCCTCCCCGACCCGATGCCGTCTCGTGCGGCGTCAACCCCTGACCGCCTCCATCGCCTCCGTCCGCCTGATTCTCCGAAAACACCGAATCCTCGATGTGCAACGTCCCGTTGCCGACATGGATCGCTCCTCCCCGGGCACCGCCTGCGCTCAGGCGCGCCACGGAAGCTCCGGCCCCGGCCCCTCCCCGGACCTGATGTCCCTCGAAGACGCATTCCGACACGAGGAGATGGCCCCCATCGCCCACCCAGACGGCCCCGCCCATGCCGTCGGACGCCGCCTCGCCCGTCTCCGGATTGGCATCGGCCCCGGCGTGAAATCCATTCACGAGGGTCAACTGCCTCAGTTCGAGCCGCGTCGCATCCTGCACCTCGAAGATCCGAACGCGCCCGCCTCCATCCAGGACCACCTGCTGGCCTGACCCGTCGATCACGGTGTCCGCCTCGATCTTCAGGGGTTGTTCCAGGAGAATGGTCCCGCTGCAGCCGAACGTCACCGTACCGCCACCCAGCAGGGCCGTGGCCAGCGCCTCCTCGGTGCAGGAATCCACCTGCGCCGCGGCGATTCCAGAAGCCGTCAGCACGGTCAACCAGGGCAAGGAAAAGACCCATCGATGAAGAATTCCCCGACGCGAGGATCCTGAGGGCGGGCAGGCCGCACTGGATGGGGACGCTTCCGCCCGGTGAGGTGCGTGGGGAACGGAGGGGTGCATGGGGAACGGGATCATGGATTCATCCAGAGAAGCGGTTCGGAGTCTGGCCGGAAGATTCTCATGGTAATCGAAGATCAGCAACCGGGCTTCGGTGTCCCAAGGGTGAAGCGGGGCGGTGCGTCCGGAGGGCCGAGTTCCACGAGGCCGCAAGGGGAGTGGTGCAATGGATTGAGGACTCGCGGAGCTCGGCCCTCCGGAGGGTGAAGCGAGGGTGGTGAAGTCGGAGGGACCGTTGGGTGTCCACGCTTCAGCGTGAGCCTCCCAAATCCGCCCCGACACGCTAAAGCGTGCACACCCAACAAAGTCCGACCCAGCCTCTGCCCCCCAACGTCCCCGCCCTGCCAGCACACCCCAGTCCTTCGCAGCAGTCCTCGTAATCGTAATCGTAATCGTAATCGTAATCGTAATCGTAATCGTGCTCGCCCTGCCCGGTTCGCAGGCGAAATGGGAGGTCCGAACAGGATCGAACCCATCGGACGCGCCATGAGGCGACGCTGAAACGGTGTGCCTGCGGGTCGAGGACGAGAACGAGTACGAGTACCGCCCTTCGGGCTGAGTACGAGTCCAGGGGGAGGGGGAAAGAGTATGGTGCGATGGGATGGAGGACTCGCGGAGCTCGTCCCTCCGAAAGGTGAAGCGGAGGGTTGGGATCGGAGGGCAGAGTTCCACGAGGCCGCAGGGGAGTGGTGCAATGGATGGAGGACTTGCGGAGCTCGTCCCTCCGGAGGGTGAAGCGGGGTGGTGAAATCGGAGGGACCGTTGGGTGTCCACGCTTCAGCGTGAGCCTCCCAAATCCGCCCCGACACGCTAAAGCGTGCACACCCAACAAAGTTCGACCCAGCCTCGGCCCCCCAACGTCGCCGCCCTGCCAGCGCCTCTCAGACTTTTGCAGCAGTCCTCGTACTCGTAATCGTAATCGTACTCGTAATCGTAATCGTACTCGTACTCGTGCTCGTGCTCGTGCTCGTGCTCGTGCTCGTGCTCGTGCTCGTGCTCGTGCTCGTGCTCGTGCTCGCCCTGCCCGGTTCGCAGGCGAAATGGCAGGTCCGAACAGGATCGAACCCGCCGGACCCGCTTTGACGCGACGCTGAAGCGGTGTGCCTGCGAGTCGAGGACGAGAACGAGTACGTGTACCGCCCTTCGGGCTGAGTACGAGTCCAGGGGGAGGGGGAAAGAGTGTGGTGCGTTGGGATGGAGGACTCGCGGAGCTCGTCCCTCCGAAAGGTGAAGCGGAGGGTGGTGAAGTCGGGCCAGGGAGCTGCATCCCGAAGATCTCGCTGTGGGCGCCAATGTGAGGAGGCGGGCCGGGGAGTGGAACATTCGAAAGCACGCGTCCTGGCGTCAGCGCCTGCGGGGCAAGGGGGTAGTGCGCTTTTGGAGCAGCAGACGTTGCCTCACACAGAGGCACGGAGACACGGAGGTACGCCATGGCGCTCCCGCTTGGATTCAAGATGACCGTCGTGTCCTTCTCCTCCGTGCCTTGGTGTCTCCGGATGAGGCGCGGCGCCTGCAAGGGGAACGCCTCACGTCGTCGGCCAAAACTTCTTGGAACGTTTTTTTCCGGATTCGGGAGGGCGTTGGCGAAGGAAGACGCGGAGCCCGGGCGAATCCGGGCCGCAGAAGCGAAAACCAATCCTCCCAGAATCATGAAGACGACCCTCATTACCCTCATCCTGTCGGCCGCCGCTGCGGTCGCCCTTTTCGGCGGCAAGGCGGTGCGCAGTCATGTCACCACGCTCCGCGACGACGCCAAAGCCTCGGTCCGCAGCGCCACTCCGGCCGACTACGAGGCCCGGCGCATCCGGACCCTGATCGCGTCGATGACCGACGAGGTCCTGGCGTTCTCCGACAAAATCGCCGAGGTGGAGTCCTCGGCTGCCGCCCAACGGCGCGACATCCAGGGGCTTGAGTCCCAGGTGGCGCAGGATCGGACGGACCTGGTGACCGAACGCAACCTGCTGGCCCAGGACCGGCAGACGTTCGAGATCCGGGGCAAGGCGTTCAGCCGGGCCCAGGTGGAAGCCTCGGCCCAGGCCCGGTTGGCGCGGATGGAACGGGATCGGGCGACCCTGGAGACGAAGCAGGCGGCGGTGGAACGTCTGGAGTCGGCGGTGCGGGAAGGGCGGGCCCGGTTGCAAAGCGCCAGCGAGGCGCGGGATGCCAAATTGCGGGAGTTGGAACTTCTCGAGGCGCAGTTTGCGAATGCGGCTCTGAGCCGCGAGTTGCAAACCCTGGCCGCCCCGCTGGATACGGTGTCGCTGACCCGGTCCCAGGGCGAGTTGGCGGAGTCGATGAAGGCCTTTGGCGAGCGGGTTAGGCGCGAGGAGCGTCAGGCGCACACCGCGGGCGGGACGCGCTCCTCCTCGGTGAACGGAGTCATCGCCCACAACGAAGGGCCGGGTCAACCGGGTCTCCTCGACCAGATCGACCGCATGCTGACGGCTCCGGCCGACGCCCGGTGAGTCGAGACGGTGCTCCCCCGGGGACCCCATGGAGCAATGGGGTTCCCGGGCGGCGAACGGCCCTTCACGACGCCATGCATCTCCGGGTTGTCGGTCAGGATGCAGTCGTTCGGAGGGACGAACTCCGTGAGTCCTCAACCCAACGCTCCACACCGTTGCGGGCTCGTGGAACTCGCCCCTCCGATGACACGCTGCACCGTTCGCGACCGCACCTATCGATCCAGTCTTGGCGGCCCTCCCGAAAAAGCCTCACAGTCCGGTCCAACCGCGACCGGTGATCCGCCCCGAACCCACTCCCTTCCACCGGTCCCTGTGAAGACGTCATCGAGCCATACGCATCCGTATCCGGAGTACCCGACACGCCTGCTGGTCGTGGCGTCCGGGCCGATCAAGCCGCCGATCGTGTTCGGCGCGTACGAGCTTCAATCCCTGGTCCGCCGCTCGAACATGAGTCTGCTGTGCCGGGGTATCCGGCTCGGGACGCAGGAGGCCGTGGCGGTAAAGATCTGCCTGCCGGGAGCGGATCGACCGCGGTTCCAACGGGAGATTCAGCACACGCAGAGCATCCGGAGCCACGGGGTGATCAAGGTTCAGGACGAGGACGTGGGGGTTGCCAAGGACGGCTGCCCTTACTATGCGACCCGCTGGATCGACGGGCCCAGCCTGGCGGAGCGGTTGGCGGATCCCAGGGTGCCTGTCGAAGCCCGGTTGGAGGTCGTCGAGGAACTGTGCCGCATCGTCGGGCTCCTGCACGAGAAGGGCGTCCGTCACCGCGACCTGAAACCCTCGAACGCCATGCTCGAGGACGGCGGCAGGAAGGTGGTCCTGCTCGACCTCGGCCTCGCCCGCGCCGATCACGATACGGATCTGACTGCCACGGGGGCCGCTGCCGGGGGCACGCCGGGTTACATGCCTCCCTGGGTGGTCGAGCACCCGGAGTGGGTTGAGGACTATCAGCGCCAATGGGATGTCCATTCCCTGGGGGTGATCCTGGTGGAAGCCCTGACCGGCGAGCGACCAAAGGGGCCCCGGGATCCGCGCTTCACGGCCGACGGCGTCGCTGGCTTGCTGAAGGACAAGCTTCCGAAGGATCGACGTTTCGATGCGTTGGCCACGGCATGCCTGGCTTCAGACCCCAGGAACCCGGAGTGCCCCCGTGACGCGGACGACCTGTATAACCGCCTGCGGGCGTGCCGGGGGTTGCGCGGGCGCGGGTCCGGCGCCCGGTGGGTGGTGCGGGCCGGGGTGGGGTTGGCGATGGCGTTGGGGATCGGTGCGCTGGGCATGGCGGTTGCCTTCCCGGAGGCCTGGCACGAGTGGGGCGATCGGATCCGCGGGCTGGCGTCCGCCTGGGTTGCCGGGACCGGAGGATCGCCGGCCGTGGAGGACTCCCCGATGCAAGAGGCGGCGCTCCATCCGCTGATCATCCCTAATCCCTCCCTGAGCCAGCGGTTGCTGCGGGTCCGGGTGTGGCCCGAGGGCGCCACCGTCCGGGTCGTCGATCATCAGGCCAACGGGGGCGTGCTGGCCGAACGACAGGCGCCGGCTTCTGGGGAACTGGAGTTCGATCTGCCGGAGGATCCTGAGGCCCAGTATGGGCTGGTGGTGTTCAAGCCGGGTTACCAGGTCAACCAGCAGCGGATCCGGGCCGGCAGCGACACCGAGGTGATCGACGTCCAGGTGCACCTGGATCGTCTGCGGGGCGAGGTGCTGTTGAAGTCCAACCCGGGCGCCCGCCTGACCCTGACCGATGCGGCGGGGGCGTCGCGGACCGTGGGACCGGTCGAGTCGGGGGGTGAACTGCTGGTGCGATCCCTCGAGGAAGGGGACTGGGTCTTCCGGATCGACCTCGCGGATCACGCCCCGGCCACCGGTCGAATCACGAGATTGGTCCAGGGCAGACAGCACTTGCTGGACCGTCCCCTGGCGCCCTTGCCCGGAAGGCTTTCGGTGGTCGGGCATCCGACGATGGCGATCTGGATGGGTGAGAACCGGCTCCAACCCAGCAACGGATGGATGGAACTGCCCGCCGGGGTTCACGATCTGCAATTGCGCCGGCCGGGGTTCCGTTCGGAGATGCTGCGGGTGGAGATCCCGCCCAATCGAGCGGTGTCGCGGGTGGCGCCGGAGTTCACGGCAGAGGCGGAGGTGGTCGAGAAACAAACGCTGCCCGCGGACTTGGTCGCAGTGGCCGACGCCCGTCCGGCGCCCCTCGAAGGGCTGTATGCCGGCAGCCGGGAGGCGCAGCAGCGGCAGATCGCGGCGGCGCAGGCGGCGAGTCTTCCGTTGGAAGTTCGGACGGCCCAGTTCGACATCGCGTTGCGCTTCGTGCCGGGCGGCACGTTTCAGATGGGAAGTCCTGCCAATGAGGAGGGGCGTGGCTTGGACGAGAGCACCCGACAGGTGACGCTTTCTCGGGCCGTTTATGTGGGCAAGTACCCGGTGACGCAGTCAGTTTGGCAAGCGGTGATGTGGGGCAACGCGAGAACGTCCCTAGTTTCACGAGTCATGGATCACGACGAGTCGATTTGGCAAGCGATGAAGGGAAGCAACCCGAGCCATTTCAAGACAACGGGGGGCGCGGGCCCGGTGGAGATGGTGAGTTGGAATGACGCCCAGGAGTTTATCAACCAGCTCTGCAACCGGCTGCGGGTGCCGCGGGGGACATATCGGCTGTTGACCGAGGCGGAGTGGGAATACGCCTGCCGGGCGGGAACCACCGGGCCGGCTTACGGCCCCTTGGACCAGATCGCTTGGTACGATGCGAACAGTGGCCGCACGACGCATCCAGTGGGAGGCAAGCAGGCCAACGCCTTTGGGCTGCACGACATGTTGGGGAATGTGTGGGAATGGTGCTCGGACTGGCATGGCGCATATTTGACCGGCGCGGAGATTGATCCCAGCGGCCCCGGTGGCGGTTGGCTGCGCGTAAGTCGCGGCGGTTCCCGGATCGGCAGGTTCTGGTGGAGCAGCGAGTCCTCCATCGCCTCCTTCGACTCGGCGGCGTGGAGCAGCGAGTCCTCCATCGGCTCGGCGGCGTGCAGTCGCTCAGCCTCCCGCCGCCGTCTTGCCCCCGGCGTTCGCTCTCCCTTCTTGGGCTTCCGCCTCGCCAGGGCGATTCCATGATCCTCTCCGTGCTGTTCAGGCGCCGGCGAAGCGGCTCCTCCGCCCGCGATAGCGAGGCGAGGGGAGCGGATACTCTTTAAGCCACGGACATGAACTTTCCGGATACCCGCCCTTCGTTGATCTCCCGAGCGTTGCGTGGGGATGAGATGGCGCGGGAGGACGCGTGGAGACAGTTGGTCGAGGGATACACGGGCCCGGCCATGGCGTTCTTGCAGCATCGATTGGGTTTGAATGGCCACGATGCCGAGGACGTGTGGCAGGAGGTCTGCATGGGGTTCACGGGCCGGCTCGGTCACTACGATTCCAACCAGGGGAGGTTCCGTGCCTGGCTGGTGGGGATGTTGCGGCATTCCTGTTGGGATCACCTGAAGCGCGGGCAGGCGAAGAAGCGGGGCCGGGCGTTGACGGATTCCTACGATGCCCCGTTGTCGGATGACGATCCCACGGGGCCGAGTCGCTGGGAGACTTTGGCTGCGCAGGATGCGGAGCGGTGGGCGGCGAACGAACGGACTGTGGATGACGCATTGCGGGCGGCGCTGAGGGATTACTCGGGGAAGGGCGGGGTGGATGAGGTGGCGGTGTACCTCGACTGGTTCTGGAACGGGGCGCCGCCGGTGCAGCGGCGGAAGTCCCAATCGAAGCCGACGGGCGGCCAGGCCAGCAAACCCGCCCATGACAGCAACGCCGAGATCGCCGCCCGCCACGGGATCACCGTCGCGCAGTTGGAGTACCTCCGTAAGAAGGTGGAGGCCCACCTGCAGAAGCGTTGGGACATGGATTAGCAGCCCGAAAGAGAAGGAGCGGACTCATGCCAGATGAACACGGTGAATCCACACGACCCTGGTCCCCGGGTGAGGTCACGACGCTGCAACGTCGCCTGATCGAGAGCGGGCGGGTGCTGAGGGCGTTCGAGGACTGCTTGGAAGTGCCCTGCCTGCTTTGGACTTCGGGAGGTGGCGCCGGGAAGGAGACGGTGCAGGCCCTGCCCTTGGAGCATCCGGTGGTGACCGTCGGGCGGCGCGGGGATCCGCCGCTGGCGTTTTCGGAGGATCGCTCGATGAGCAACCGGCATTTCCGGGTGCTGCGGGGTCCGAACGGCGTGTGCTACGCGGAGGATCTGGGATCGACGAACGGGCTGTGGATCAACGGACGGCAGGTCGCGTCGCGGCGGTTGGTGCATGGCGATTCGATCCACGCGGGGAATCAGGATTTCGTCTTTCACGCGGGCGGCGCAACGCTGGCGGGATTGTCGAGGGTCGAAGAGTGAAGCGGGGTGGTGAGATCGGAGGGACCGTTGGGTGTCCACGCTTCAGCGTGAGCCTCCCAAATCCGCCCCCGACACGCTAAAGCGTGCACACCCAACAAAGTCCGACCCAGCCTTGGCCCCCCCCACGTCCCCGCCCTGCCAACGCACCCCAGTCCTTCGCAGCAGTCCTCGTCCTCGTCCTCGTAATCTTAATCTTACTCGAAACCGCCCTGCCCGGTTCGCAGGCGAAATGGCAGGTCCGAACAGGATCGAACCCGCCGGACCCGCTTTGACGCGACGCTGAAGCGGTGTGCCTGCGAGTCGAGGACGAGTACGAGTACCGCCCTCCGGGCTGAGTACGAGTCCCGGGGGAGGGGAAAAGGGTGTGGAGCGATGGGATGGCGGACTCGCGGAGCTCGTCCCTCCGGAGGGTGAAGCGAGGGTGGTGAAGTCGGAGGGACCGTTGGGTGTCCACGCTTCAGCGTGAGCCTCCCAAATCCGCCCCGACACGCTAAAGCGTGCACACCCAACAAAGTTCGACCCAGCCTCTGCCCCCCAACGTCCCCGCCCTGCCAGCACACCCCAGTCCTTCGCAGCAGTCCTCGTAATCGTAATCGTACTCGTGCTCGTGCTCGTGCTCGTGCTCGTGCTTGTGCTCGTGCTCGTGCTCGTGCTCGTGCTCGTGCTCGTGCTCGTGCTCGCCCAGCCCATTGCGCATGCGAAATGGCAGGTCCGAACAGGATCGAACCCATCAGACCCGCCATGAGGCGACGCTGAAACGGTGTGCCTGCGGGTCGAGAACGAGTACGAGTACCGCCCTTCGGGCTGAGTACGAGGACTGAGGGAGGGGGAAAGAGTGTGGTGCGTTGGGATGGAGGACTCGCGGAGCTCGTCCCTCCGGGGGGGGGGGTGAAGCGAGGGTGGTGAAGTCGGGCCACGGAGCTGCATCCCCGAAGATCGCGCTGTCGTGAGCTTCGTTGCCCTTGATTGCTGGAATACGGCTGAGGAGGCGGGTTCAGGGCGAAGCGGGGGCGCCGGGGGTGTTGGGAGGTTTCCGGGTGTGGCGGATGTCGCGGGCTTCGCTGAGGTACACGACCTCTTCGGCGATGTTCTTGGCGTGGTCGCCGATGCGTTCGAGGCGTTTGGCGATGGCCATGAGGCCGAGGCAGCGGGTGACGTTGGCCGGGGTCTGGATGAGAAGCGCGGTGAATTCCTGGTGAAGCTGGCGGTTGACCTGGTCGATCTCGCGGTCGCGGGGGATGACGGCGCGGGCCTGGTCGGCATGGCCGGCAACAAAGGCCGCCAGGGCGGCGTCGAGGAGGTCGAGGACGAGATGGGCCATGGCGGCGAGGTCGCCGGGGGACTGGAGCTGGGGTTCGCGATTGAGGGCGCGGGCGCGGCGGGCAATGGCGGTGGCCTCGTCACCGACGCGTTCGAGGGCGTGTCCGATCTTGGTGGCGACGAGGATGAGGCGGAGATCGCGGGCAAGCGGGGCGCCGAGGAGAAGCTGGAGGGCCAGTTCGTCGATCTCGACCTCGAAATCGTCGAGGATGTTGTCGGCCTCCTCCACGCGGGCGACGAGGTCGTCGTCGCGTTCGGTGAAGGCCTTCATGGCCTGGCGGACCTGGTTGGCCGCGTGGCTGGCCATGAGGAGGAGCCGCTGGCGAAGGGCGGCGAGATCGGCTTCGAGGTGGGTCATGACGGGCGGTGGACGGATCAGCCGTAGCGGCCCTCGATGTAGTCGGCGGTGCGGGGATCCCTGGGGGAGAGGAAGAGGTCCTCGGTGCGGCGATGTTCGATGAGTTCGCCGAGGAGCATGAAGATGCATTCGCGACTGACGCGGCTGGCCTGGGCCATGTTGTGGGTGACGATGACGAAGGTGTAGCGGCCGGCGAGGGCGAGCATGAGTTCCTCGATGGCGCGGGTGCCGTCCACGTCGAGGGCGGAGCAGGGTTCGTCGAGGAGGATGAGGTCGGGTTTCAGGGGGAGGAGCCGGGCGATGCAGAGTTTCTGCTGCTGTTCGAGCTGGAGGGTGGTGGCGCGGGTGTCGAGGCGGTCCTTGAGATCGTCCCAGAGGCCGACTTCGCGGAGGGCGGATTCGACGGCGGCATCGGTGTCGGAGCGGGGGATGCCCCGGCCGTCGGGCTGATGGATGCGGAGGCCGAAGACGATGTTTTCGTACACCGAGATGGGGAGGGGATTGGGGCGCTGGAAGACCATGCCGACGGAGCGGCGGAGTTCGATGAGGGAGACGTCGGGGTCGTAGATGTTTTTGCCGAGGATGGAGATGCGGCCGGTGGTGGTGACGTAGCCGTAGCGTTCGTTGATGCGGTTGAAGCAGCGGAGGAGGGTGGTTTTGCCGCAGCCGGAGGGACCGATGAGGGCGGTGATGGTGCCGTGGCGGATGCGGGTGGAGACCTCGCGGAGGGCCTGGAACCGGGCGTACCAGAGGTTGAGCCCCTGGGTTTCGATGCAGAACTCGGGGGCGTTCATCCGAAGATGCCGTGGACGTACTCGTAGGTTTTCGGATTGGCGGGGCGGTCGGAGAAGATGACGTCGCTGCGGTCGAGTTCGACGATTTCGCCCTTCCAGAGGAAGAGGGTGCGGTCGGCGAGGCGGCGGGCCTGCTGCACGAGATTGGTGACAAGGAGGATGGTCATGGAGGCCTTGAGTTCGCGGAGGACATCCTCGATGCGCATGGTGGTGACGGGATCGATGGCGATGGAGAACTCGTCGAGGCAGAGGATTTCGGGGTCGTGGGAGAGGGCGCGGGCGATGGTGAGGCGCTGCTGCTGGCCGCCGGAGAGCTTGGTGCCGAGCATGTCGAGGCGGTCCTTGACCTCGTCCCAGAGGGCGGCCTGGCGGAGGCAGCGTTCGACGCGGGCATCGAGATCGGAGCGGGCGCGGACACCGGCCATGCGGGGGGCGAAGGCGACGTTGTCGTAGATGGACATGGGGAGTCCGACGGGGAGCGGGGCGACCATGCCGATGCGGCGTCGGAGTTCGAAGATATTGCGGACCTGGCGGATGTTTTCCCCGGCGACCTCGACGTCGCCGGAGACGCGGGCGCCGGGGATGAGGTCGAGGGTGCGGTTGAGGACTTTGAGGAGGGTGGTTTTGCCGGACTGGGCGGGGCCGATGATGCCGAAGATCTCGTGGCGATGGATATCGAAGGAAATGCCGTGGAGGGCCTCGTGGTGGCCATAGGAGGCGCGGAGGCGGCGGACCCGGATCATGGGGTCGGCGGCGGTCGGGGCGGGTTGGGGGGAGGGGGTTGGGGTTACCATCGCTTGCGGGAGCGGAGCCAGGTGCGGAGGACGATGGAGAGGGCGTTGACCAGGAGGACGGTGCCGAGGAGGACGACGGCGGTGGCGTAGGGGAGGGCGTCGGGGACGTCGGGGACCTGGGTGGAGACGGTGAACAGGTGCATGGAGAGGGCCATGCACTGGTCGAGGAGTCCGTAGGCGAAGGGATCGCCCGAGGCGACGGCTTTGTAGAACACGGCGCCGGTGAACATGATGGGGGCGGTTTCGCCGGCGGCGCGGGAGACCTGGAGGATGACGCCGGTGAGGATGCCGCTGAACGAGTTGGGGAGGACGACGTGGCGGATGGTCTGCCAGCGGGTGGCGCCGACGTTCCAGCAGGCTTCGCGGAAGGAGAGCGGGACGGAGGCGAGGGCTTCCTTGGTGGAGGCGACGATGACCGGGAGGGTCATGATGGCGAGGGTGAGGGAGGCGGCGAGGATCGAGCGGCCGAGTCCGGCGAAGAGGACGAAGGCGCCGAGGCCGAAGAGGGCGTGAACGATGCTGGGGACGCCGGCGAGGTTGACGACGGCGAGGTTGATGAGGCGGGTGAGCCAGTTGTCGCGGGCGTATTCGTTGAGATAGACGGCGGCGAGGACGCCGATGGGGGTGGCGACGGCGAGGGAGAGGAGGACGAGATAAACGGTGCCGAGGAGGGCGGGCCAGAGGCCGCCTTCGCGCATGCCGCGCCGGGGGCTTTCGAGGAGGAAATCGAGGGACAGCAGCGGGGCGGCCTGGACGAAGAGGTAGGCGAGAATGAGGAGGAGGGGGACGATCATCACGCCGGTCATGGCGCCGAAGACGGCGCGGGCGACGGCTTCGCGGCGCTGCCGGCGCAGGACGCCGGGGGTGATGCGAAAGCGATGTTCTCCGTAGGCTTCGGCGTGCATGGGATCAGGCGCGGCGACGGATGCCGCGGACGATGAAGTCGGCGGCGAGGTTGACGGAGAAGGTGATGATGAAGAGGAGGATGCCGATGATGAAGAGGACCTGGTAATGCTCGGAGTGGACCGGGGCTTCGCCGAGTTCGGCGGCGATGGTGGCGGTGAGGGTGCGGACGGGGTCGAGGGGGGAGAGGGGGATCTGGACGGCGTGGCCGGTGGCCATGAGGACGGCCATGGTTTCGCCGACGGCGCGGCCGACGCCGAGGAGGACGGCGGCGAGGAGGCCATTGCGGGCGGCGGGGAGGAGGACGCGGCGGACGATCTGCCAGCGGGTGGCGCCGAGGGCGAGGGCGGCTTCGCGGTAGGAATCGGGCACGGCCTTGAGGGCGTCCTCACCGATGGAGACGATGATGGGGACGCTCATGAGGGCGAGGATGATGCCGCCGTTGAGGACGGTGAGGCCGATGGGGGCGCGGAAGACGACGATGATGAGTTCGTTGAGGAGGGTGAGGCCGATGAAGCCCCAGACCACGGAAGGGATGGCGGCGAGGAGTTCGATGACGATCTTGAGGGTCTCGCGGAGGCGGGGCGGACAGAACTCGGAGATGAAGATCGCGGCGCCGAGGCCGAAGGGGACGGCGATCACCATGGCGAGGAGGGTGACGCTCGCGGTGCCGGCGATGAGGGCAAGGGCGCCGTAGCGGACGCGGGTCTGGGAGGAGGGATACCACTCGATGCTGGTGAAGAACTCGAGGGGCTTGAAGCCATCGAAGAGGAAACCGGCGCCTTCGCGGAAGACGAAGAAGAAGATGCCGAAGACGAAGATGATGGCGCTGAGGCCGCAGAGGCGGATGGTCCATTCCATCAGCCGCTCGACGAGCAGGTCCCGTTCGCGACGAAGCAGCATGGGTGGGTCAGGGGGAGGGCTGGGAGAGGGGGCGGAGGGGGACGTAGCCGGATTCGAGGACGAGGCGCTGGCCGGCGTCGGTGAAGACCCAGTCCATGAAATCGCGGACACGGGGTCCGGGTTCTCCGGCGGTGTACATGTAGAGGGGACGGGCGATGGGATAGGAACCGTCCTGGGTGGTTTCGAGGGTGGGCAGGACGGGGGGTTCGCCGGGGGCGCGGGCGACACCGAGGGCCTTCACGTGGCTGTTGGCGTAGCCCATGCCGCTGTAGCCGATGGCGCAAGGGGTGCGGGCGATCAGTTCGACGACGTCCTTGGAGCCGTGGAGGTCGAGGGAGCCGAGTTTGAAATCGGCGCCTTTGCCGAGGACCGCCTCGCGGAAGTAGTGGTAGGTGCCGGAATTGGACTGGCGGCTGACACGGATGATGCGGTCGCGACGGCAGGCGGGGTGCTGGATGCCGAGGTCGGACCAGCGATGGATGGCGCCGTGTTCGCGGTAGATGTCGCCGATCTGGTCGAGGGTGAGTTCGGTGAGGGGATTGTCGCGATGGACGAAGACGGCGAGGGCGTCGTAGCCGACGATGAACTGCCTGGGTTCCCGGCCGGTTTCCTCGAGGGCGCGGGCGATTTCGCGGGGCTCGATTTTGCGGCTGGAATTGGCGAGATCGACGGTGCCGTTGATGAGGGCGGCGATGCCGGTGCCGGAGCCGCCGCCGGAGACCTCGACGGAGACTTCGGGGACGAGTTCGGCGTATTCCTCGGCCCAGGCGAGGGCGAGGTTGACCATGGTGTCGGAGCCGGCGTTCTGGATGACGTCGCGGGTGTGGGCGAGGCCGGCGGTGTCGCGGCCGAAAGGGCGGCATGCGGCGGTCCAGCAGGCGGCGGCGGGCATTGTGGCAAGGAGCCAGGAGCGCCGGGTCCAGAGGGGGGATGGACCGTTCGGGGCGGTGGGATGCATCGGGTCAGTCGTGGCCGATGGCCTGGAGGAGCGGGTGGAGGCGTTGTTCGAGGGAACGCCAGGCGGTGTCCCAGCCCTCGTCGCCGGCGCCGGAGTCGGAAAGGGTGGTTGGATCGGGGGTGGGCCAGTCGAGGCAGAGGGTTTTCGAGGGGGCGAGCGGAAAGACGCTGCGCGCCACTTCGCTGAGGGCGATGACCAGGTGATGTTCCTCGGGGGAGGGGACCTGTCCCAGGGAACGGGAGGTCAGCGTGCGGATGTCCACGCCGCGGCGCTGGAGGAAGTCGCGGGTGCGGGGGTCGGGTGGGCCGGGGCGCATGCCGGCGCTGTGGAAGACAAAGCGGTCGTCGGCGGCGCGGCGGGCGATGGCCTCGGCGAGGTGGCCGAGGCAGGCGTGGGTATCGTCCACGAAGAGGATGCGGAAGGCGTCGGCATGGGGGTGGCGGAGGAGCTGGCCGGTGCAGAGGAAGACGACCTCCTCGCAGATGTTCTTGGCCTGGTCGGTGATGCGTTCGAGGCGGCGGGCGATGGTGAGGAGGGTGGTGAGGCCGGGGACGGAGAGTTGTCCGGCGCGCTGCCGGTCGAGGAGGCGGTCACGGATCTGGTCGCGGAGCTGGTCGGCGGCATCCTCGACGGGGATGGTTTGGCGGGCGAGGGATTCGTCTTCGTCGCGATAGGCCTGGAGGGCCCGCTGGAGCATGTCGATGGCGAGGGCGGATTGTTCGGCGAAGGGGGCGAGTTCGGGGGGCGGATCGAGGCGATGGATGCGGAGGGTCTGGCGGGCGACGCTTTCGGCGCAATCGCCGATCCGTTCGAGTTCGCGGACGATGCGGAGGGAGGCGTGGACGAAGCGGAGGGTGCGGCCGGCGGGCTGGTGGCGGACGAGGAATTCGAGACCGAGGCGTTCGCCATCGGCCTCGTGTTGATCGAGGAGACGGTCGCGGAGGATGACGGCACTGGCCTCGGTGACGTTGCGGTTGAGGAGGGCATTGCCGGCGCGTTCGACGGCACGGATGGCCATGGCGCCCATGAGGGAGACGTGGGCGCGCAGGCGGTCCACCGCCTGTTGGAGGTGGAGTTCGAGGTGGGAGCCGGCTGGGGCGTTCATGGCTGGCGGGCGATGGGAGGGCTCATGGACCGGTCCCGGGGGATCTTCGGTGCATTCCCACGGGGCTGACAATCCCGATCGGGGACTGGATTCGGGACTTGGCTTGGTTTGAGGGGGTTTTTTAGGGTGCCGCCGGTGATCACGTTCCTGCGCCTGGCCGGATTGGGGACCGCGGCGGTCTGGCTGGGCGGCACCGTGTTTTTCGTGCTGGCGATGGATCCGCTGCTGGGGCGGACGGATGTGCTTCGGCTGCTGGGTCCCTTGCACGCCGGGGAGACGGGGGTGCTGGCCTTGGAGCGCTTCCACCTGTTCCAGGTGGTCTGCGCGACGCTGGCGTTGATCCATGCCCTGGCGGAGTGGTTGTACTCGGGGAGGCCGCTGGATCGGAGGCTGATGGTGCTGCTGCTGAGCCTGCTGGCGTTGGGAAGTGTGGGGCGGGTGTACGTGGCGCCGAAGTGCCGCGATTTCAACATGCAGGCGTACCTGGGGCCGGACCGGCGGATTCAGTTGCAGGCGGTGACGCCCGACCAGCGGCAGGCGGAGCGATCGCTGGGCATCTGGCAGGGGGTGTCGGTGATGGCGAATGTGATTTCCTTGGCTGGCGTGGTGTTGTATTTCCTGCACCAGTCGTCGCCCAACAATGGCGGGCCTCGATTGTTTCCGAGGGCGCGGCTGAGGATTTGACAAAGCCGAGGCAGGTAGAACTCTAGCGGGAGCCACCGCCAAGGGGGCGGGGTCACCGAAGAGGCGTCAACTGGACAGGGACAGGTTATGATCTCACACGAGCGACGGTATCCATCCAACGGGTTTCGAAACAGCGGGGTGCCTCATCCCCCGCCTCCGGAGGAGACGATTCGATCCGAGAAGTTTCAGGTGGAGAGGAAGGTCTTCATTCTCAGCCTGAAGGAGAATCCGCGCGGGCGGTTCCTGAGGATCACCGAGGATGTGGGCGGGCGGCGGGATCATGTGATCATCCCGTCGTCGGGTCTGGAGGATCTGAGGAACATGCTGGACGTGCTGATCCAGGCGGATCGGGAGACGCCGACGAAACTGGCGGACGTCGATCCCGAGGTGTAGGGCTTCGGCGCCAGGCACCCAGGAGAACGCCGCCTTCCGGGTTGACGGAGGCGGCGCTTTCGCTTTTTGGGGATGGGTTGGCTGGCGGATGGCGCCGTGAGCCGGACGGATCCGGGATCAGGAATGGATCGGGGAACGGATCGGGATGGCCGGTGGCGGCGGTGGCGGCGGTGGCGGCGGTGGCGGCGGTGGCGGATCCGGCGGTGGACTTCAGCCGGTGAACCGCCGGGCGGCGAGGGTGGCGTTATGGCCGCCGAATCCGAAGGAGTTGTTGAGGATGGCCTCGACCTTGAGGGAGCGGGCGGTGTTGGGGACGTAGTCGAGGGAGCATTCGGGGTCCGGCTTCTGATAATTGATGGTCGGGGGGACGATGCCGGTTTCGAGGGCCTTGCAGCAGGCGGCCATTTCGACGGCGCCGGCGGCACCGAGCATATGGCCGGTGGCACCCTTGGTGGAGCTGACGGCGAGGTGTTGGGCGTGGGGTCCGAAGACGGCGGCGATGGCCTGGGATTCGCAGATGTCGCCCTGGGGGGTGGAGGTGCCGTGGGCGTTGACGTAGGTGATGTCCCCGGGGTTGAGGCGGGCGGAGCGGAGGGCCTGGCGCATGCAGCGGGCGGCGCCTTCACCGGCCGGGGACGGGGCGGTGAGGTGGTAGGCGTCGGCGGTGTTGCCGTAACCGACCAGTTCGCAGTAGATGCGGGCGCCGCGGCGGCGGGCGTGTTCGAGTTCCTCTAGGACGAGGACGCCCCCGCCTTCGCCCATGACGAATCCGTCGCGGTCCGCATCGAAGGGGCGGGAGGCGTGCCGGGGATCGTCGTTGCGGGTGCTGAGGGCCTTCATGGCGCAGAAGCCGGAGATGCCGAGGGGGACGATGGTGGCTTCGGAGCCGCCGGCGAACATGATGTCGGCATCGCCCATCTTGAGGGTGCGCCAGGCTTCACCGATGGCGTGGGTGGAGGTGGCGCAGGCGGAGCAGGTGGCGACGCAGGGTCCGCGCAGGCGATGGTACATGGAGAAGGCCCCGGCGCCCATGTTGAGGATGAGCATGGGGATCATGAAGGGGGAGACGCGGCCGGGGCCCCGGGCGAGGAGGACCTGATGCTGGTCGCCGGTGGTTTCGAGGCCGCCGATGCCGGAGCCCAGGAACACGCCGATGCGGTCCCGGTCGCAGCGGTCGAGGTCGAGACCGGAATCGCGAAGGGCCTGCCAGCCGGCATGCACGGCGTAATGGACGAAGCGATCGGTGCGCCGGAGTTCCTTGGGGGAGGGGAAGGCCGGGGCGGGGTCGAAATCGCGGACTTCGCCGGCGATGCGGCAGTCGTAGGCGGCGGTGTCGAAGCGGGTGATGAGGTCGATGCCGCAGTCGCCGTTGACGAGCCGGGTCCAGAAGGTCTCGAGGTCGTTGCCGATGGGGGAGACGACGCCGAGGCCGGTGACGACCACACGACGCTCGGTCGGGGAGGGTTCCATGAAGGGGGGTATGGGGAATGGAAAACGGGGCGGGGACGGCATCGTGCCGACCCGGCCGCCCCGTTATCCGTCGAGCCGGGAAGCGCCTATTTCTGGCGCTCCTCGATGTACTTGATGACGTCGCCGACGCTTTGGAGCTTTTCGGCCTCCTCGTCCGGGATTTCCTGCCCGAACTCCTCCTCGAGGGCCATGACAAGCTCGACGGTGTCGAGGGAGTCTGCTCCGAGGTCCTCGATGAACTTGGCCTCTGGAGTCACCTGGTCTTCTTTTACGCCGAGCTGGTCAACGATGATCTTTCTGACCCGCTGTTCGATGGTTGTTTCTTGGTCCGCCATGGGAGCCGATGTGTTGTTTGCGCGTGTCTGTTAGGTGGCGGGTGCAGGGGCGTCAAGTCCCGAAACGTGACCGCCCGCCCGCCGAGAGGGGTTGTTACATGACCATGCCGCCGTCCACGACAAGGACCTGACCGGTGACGTAGCGTCCTCCCGGGCCGGCGAGGTAGAGGGCGGCCTGGGCGATGTCCTCGGGTTCACCCAGGCAGTTCATGGGGATGCGGGCGAGGAGTTGGGCCCTCAGGTCGTCGCCCAGGGCGGCGGTCATGTCGGTGGTGATGAAGCCCGGAGCGATGGCGTTGCAGGTGACGCCGCGGGAGGCGAATTCCCGGGCGACCGACTTGGTGAAACCGATGAGGCCGGCCTTGCTGGCGGCGTAGTTGGCCTGACCGGCATTGCCGATGAGACCGATGATGGAGGCCACGTTGATGATGCGCCCGGAGCGTTGCTTGAGGAAGGCGCGGGAGAAGGCGCGGGTGACGTGGAAGGCGCCCTTGAGGTTGGTGTCGAGGACCTCGTCCCAGTCCGATTCGGCCAGGCGCATGACCAGGCCGTCGCGGGTGATCCCGGCATTGTTGACGAGGACATCGACGGCCTTGATTTCGGCGAGGATGGCTTCGCCGGCCTGGCGGACGGCCTCTGCATCGGCGACATCGACGGCAAAGGCCCAGGCCTGGCGACCGGCGCTTCGGACCTCCTCCGCGACCCGCTCGGCGTTCTCCCGGGTACGGGAGACGCAGGCCACATTGGCGCCTTCCGCGGCGAAGCGCAGGGCGATGGCGCGGCCGATGCCGCGACCCGCTCCGGTGACCACCGCCGATTTGCCCGCCAGCAGACTCATGGTCCGGGGAGAGTGGCAGAGACCCTCGGGCGGATGTCAATGCGGCGTCCGCGGCATAAAATCGCCAGCCGTGCATCCCGAAGTTGTGGGGAGAGGTGCGAATTTCGCGACGCGTCATCCCGGAGGGCCGGGTTCCACGAGGCCGCAACGGTGTGGAGCGTTGGATCGAGGACTCGCGGAGTTCGTCCCTCCGATTCGCCGCCTCCTCACCCACAACTCCGGGATGCACCCGGAGGCACCCGTTCGCGGAACACGGGGTGTTTGCGGCGCTGTGGGAAGCCGATTGCCCTCGGGCGGCGGGTACTTACACTCCGCGCCCCATGTTCGACCTTTCGGACCTCAACCCGCAGCAGCGCGAGGCAGTGACCACGGTGGACGGGCCGGTGCTGATCCTGGCGGGGGCGGGCACCGGGAAGACGCGGGTCATCACGCACCGGATTGCGTGGATGCTGCACCGGGGGGTGGCGCCGGGGAACATCCTGGCGGTGACGTTCACGAACAAGGCGGCGCGGGAGATGCTGGGGCGGGTGCGGCAGTTGGTGCCGGCGCGGCGGTCGCGGGAGGGGCGGGAGACGGAACGTCCGACGATGTGCACCTTCCATTCGCTGGGGGTGCGGATCCTGCGGCGTCACATCGAGAAGCTGGGGTACAAGGCGAACTTCACGATCTACGACGACACCGAGCAGCTGGGGGTGGTGAAGCGGTTGCTGGCGACGCTCAGCGAGAGGGACATCAAGGCGAAGCCGCAGGACGTGCTGGCGGCGCTGAGCCGGCTGCGGAACGCCCCGCCGGACGCGGAACTGCCGGTGACCCAGGACGGGATGGCGCTGGCGCGGCATCTGCGGCGGCGGTACGAGACCGCCTTGCGGGCGGCGAACGCGGTGGATTTCGACGATCTCATCCTGCTGCCCATCCGGTTGTTCCGGGCGCATGCGGACGCCCTTGAGGAATGCCGGGCGCGGTACCGGTATGTGATGGTGGACGAGTACCAGGACACCAACGGGGCGCAGTTCGAGCTGGTGCGGGCGCTGGCGGTGGAGCATCGGAATCTGTGCGTGGTGGGGGACGACGACCAGAGCATCTACGGGTGGCGCGGGGCGGAGATCGCGAACCTCCTGGATTTCGAGCGGCACTTCCCGGAGGTGAAGGTGGTCCTGCTGGAGCAGAACTACCGGTCCACGAACACGATCCTGACCGCCGCCAACCACGTGATCCGGAACAACCCGAGGCGGCGCGGGAAGAACCTGTGGTCGCGGCACGGCGAGGGACGGAAGATCCGGCTGGTGAGTTGCGCGCACGACGAGGCGGAGGCGCAGTGGGTGGTGGACGAGATCGAGCTGGGGCGGATGTCGCGGGCGATCCCGTGGGGGCAGCAGGCGGTGCTGTTCCGGACCAACCAGCAGTCGCGCCCGATGGAGGCGGCGCTGCGGCGGGCCAGGGTGCGGTACCGGATCGTGGGGGGACAATCGTTCTTC
The DNA here is from genome assembly GCA_019634625.1 of Verrucomicrobiia bacterium. Classification (NCBI taxonomy): domain Bacteria; kingdom Pseudomonadati; phylum Verrucomicrobiota; class Verrucomicrobiia; species Verrucomicrobiia bacterium. Next base: position 61,526 of record JAHCBA010000026.1, on the reverse strand, counting down.
GACCGGCTCGAGATCCGGGATTTCCTGGCCTACCTCAAGATGCTGCATCAGCCCGACGACGATGCGAGCCTGCTGCGGATTGCGAATGTGCCGGCGCGGGGCTTGAGCGATGTGACGCTTGAGCGGTTGCTGGGGGCGAGCCAGGAGCGGCAGTGTTCCGTGTTCGCAGCGATGCGGCACACGGACGTTCAGGAGGGGCTGGCGGTGCGGACGCGGGAGGCGCTGCAGAAGTTCATCCTGTGGGTGGAGGAGACCCGGCAACGTCTGGAATCGATCCAGGCGGGGCAGCCGCTGGGTCCGTGGGCCGAGGGGGTCCTGACGGAGGTGGGGTACTGGGATCACCTGCGGAAGTCGGAACGAAACCTCGAGGCGGCGGAGAACCGGATTCGCAATCTGAAGGAACTCATTGCCGCGCTGGACGGTCCTGAAGCGGCGACGGGCGGGACCGGGCCGGACCGGTTGGCGGAGGGATTGGCGGACATGGCTTTGGACACCGATCGGTCATCGAGTTCAGAGAAGCATGGCGACGAGGTCACGCTGATCACGATGCACAGTTGCAAGGGGCTTGAGTTTCCGCACGTGTACATCGTCGGGCTCGAAGAGGGGCTGCTGCCGCACACGCGGGCGAAGGAGGAGGGGACGCTCGATGAGGAACGCCGGCTGTTTTATGTGGCCCTGACCCGGGCGATGCAGACACTGACGTTGTCGCATTGCGAGGGGCGCAAGCGGTACGGGCAGGCGTTGCCGGCGCAACCCTCGTCGTTCCTGCGCGAGCTGCCGCCGGAACTGGTCGAGCACGAGGACGCCGCGGCGCGCAAGCCGGTGGCGTCGGACACGGGAAAGAGCCTGTTCGCGGGGATGCGGGACCGGGTGGCGCAAATGGGGCCGTGAAACCGGAGGGCCGGGTTCCACGAGGCGCAGGGGAGTGGAATGATGGGGTGGGAGCCGGGGTCGGATCGGTGGCTTGGACGGGCTGCCGTCGGAACCTCGGAAGGGGGGCAAATGTCAAATTCACAGATCTGACCCCGGGGCGGTTCAGCCCTACCCCGGGGCGGTTCAGCCCTTCATGAGCGCCTCGATGGCGTCGGGATCGATGGGGATGTCGGCCATGAGATCCACCGGGCCGTCCCCGGTGATGAGGACGACGTTTTCGAGGCGGACGCCGATGCCCTCGTCCTTGAGGTAGAGGCCGGGTTCGACGGTCATGATCCAGCCGGGGGCGAAGGGTTCGGTGGTGAAGCCGACGTCGTGGACATCGAGGCCGATGGGGTGGCCGAGTCCGTGCATGAAGAAGCGTTTGACCGGGCGACGCATGGGGTCCTCGGGGTTTTCGCGGAGGTCGCGGAGTGTGAGGAGGCCGAGGTCCACGCATTCGCGGGCCATGGCCTCCTCGGCGGCCTCCTGCCAGTGTTTCCATTTCACGCCGGGCCGGAGCTGGGCGATGGCGCCGCGGAGGACGCGCAGGACGGCCTCGTACACCCGGCGTTGGCGGGCGGTGAAGCGGCCGTTGACGGGGAGGGTGCGGGTGAGATCGGAGGCGTAGTTGGCGTACGCGGCGGCGACATCGAGGAGGAGGAGGTCGCCGTCGCGGCAGGTCTGGTCGTTTTCGCCGTAGTGGAGGATGCAGGCATTGGGGCCGGAGGCGATGATGGGCGAATAGGCGAAGCTGGCACGACGGCGGAGGAACTCGTGGGCGAACTCGGCCTCGACCTCATGTTCGGAAACGCCGGGCTGGACGAAGCGGGCGACGCGTTCGAACCCGGCGCGGGTGATGGCGCAGGCCTGGCGGACGAGGTCCACCTCGTGGGGATGCTTGACGGCGCGGAGCCGGTGCATGAGGCGGGCGAGGCGGTGGTACTGATGGAGGGGATAGCGTTCGCGGACCCAGCGGACGAAGCGGGCCTCGCGGGTTTCGACCACGATGTCGGCGCGCTTGTGTTCGTTGGAATTGAGCCAGACGTGATCGGCCTCGCACATGAGGCGGTGAAAGAGGCGGGGAAACTCGGCGAGCCACTGGACATTGCGGATGCCGGTGGCTTCGCGGGCCGCTTCGCGGGAGAGCTTGCGTCCCTCCCAGGTGGCGATGAGGTCGCTGGTTTCGCGGAGGAAGAGGACTTCCCGCAGGCGCTCGTCGTCGGCGTCGGGGAAGAGGACGAGGAGGGTTTCCTCCTGTTCGACGCCGGTGAGGTGGAAGAGGTCCGCGTTGGGGACGGGGCGGAGGGTGCCGTCGGCATTGGTGGGGAGGATGTCGTTGGCGTTGACGACGGCGAGGGAGCCCGGGGGCAGGAGACGCATCAACCGACGGCGGTTCTCGACGAAGAGCTGGGGATCGATCGGCGCGTGGCGCATGGCGGGGAGAATGATGGAGAAGGCGCCGGACCGGAAGTCCGGGGGGGGGCGGCCCGGGATCAGGGCGGCGGCTTCGGAAGGTCGGCGGGGACGTTCCAATTGGCGAAGGCGGGAGCGGCCTCGGGCCCTAGGGAAACCAGGACGAGTTCGCCCTGCGCCACGCCGTCGGCAACCAGGGCCTGGAGGGCGAGGCGCCGGCCGGCGAGGTGTCGGGCGACGCGGGGTGCGATGGCGCGGGGGTAGAAGGCGGCAAGGGGTTGGGGGCGACCGTCGGCGACGGGAACCGCGCCGCAGCCGGGGGCGCCATGGCCGGCGACGAGGCGCAACCAGTCCGGGGTGAGCCGGGCGAGATCCACGGCGAGGGCGAGGACGAGGTCGTGGCGGGCGGCTTCGAGGCCGCGGTGAAGTCCGGCCAGCGGGCCGAGCCCCGGGGTGCGGTCGAGCAGGACCGGCGCGTCGAGGCCGGAGTAGTCGGTGTCCGGGCGTCCGGAGATCCAGAGGTCGTCGGCACCGGCGGCCCGGGCGAGGTCGAGTTGACGGCGGAGGAGGGGGTGGCCGTCGAGTTCGATCCAGGCCTTGTCGCGCCCCATGCGGGACGAGGCGCCGCCGGCGAGGATCACGGCGCTGAAGCGGACGGGCATGGGTCGCGGTGAAGGATGCCGTGGGAGAGGATGCGGGCGCGCAGGCCGCCGCGACCACGGAGGGCGTTCTCGGCGCCGGGGCCGAAGGCGAGGTTCATCCAGTGGCAGGGCCGGCATTCCTCGACGCCAAGGAACCGCACGCCTTGCACCGTGAATTCGGTGTCGATGAGGTCCTTCAGGGCGACGCCGCGGCAGAGGACGTTGCGGCGGAACACGCCCGGATGACGGTTCGAGACGCCGAAGGCCCGGCAGAGGTCGTCGTAGGTCTCCATTTCGAAGAAGGTGATCTGGCCCTTGTATTCCGGGCGGAACCCGCAGAAGCGGTCGCCACGGATGCCCTGCCCGGCAACGCACTCCAGTTGTCCGACCTCGACGATGGGGTGATCGCCAGGGGGTTGCTCGTGGTGCCCGAAGTAGTTGTGACCGGGCGAGAGGAAGAGATGGCAGAGCTGCATGACGGGGGTGACGTCGCGTCGGGGGAGGGTTGGCGGGCTTGCGGGACCGGTCAATGGCGTTGGGATGCGCTGGCGGGAGGGGATTGGCGCTGTCGCCAGACCTCGTAAAGGAACACGGCACCGGCGGCGGCGACGTTGAGGGAATCCACGCCGTGGTGCATGGGGAGGGCGACGCAGACATCGCAGACGTCACGGACGGCGGGTCGGAGGCCGTGTCCTTCGCTGCCGAGGACGATGCAGCAATCGCCCCGCAGATCCGCCTCGGGCAGGGTGATGCCGGTGGCATGCGGATGGGCGCCGACGCAGCGGACACCGCGACGGGACAGCTCGCGGAGGGCTTCGACCAGGGATACGGGTTCGACGACAGGCAGGGAAAAGAGGGCACCCATGGAGGCACGGACCGAGCGACGGAGGTAGGGATGGGCGCAGGTTTCCCCGACCAGGAGGGCGTGGGCGCCCAGACCGGCGGCCGTGCGGAGGAGTCCGCCGAGGTTCTCCGCGTTGGCCAGTTCGTCGGTGGCCACAAAGAAGCGCGGTCGATCGGCCATGGCGAAGGCAACATCGAGTTCCGCGGGAGGCGGGATCCGGGCACAGGCCAGGACCCCTTGGTAGAGGTTGAAGCCGGTCATGGTCTCGAGAAGCGGCATGGGCCCGATGAAGGCATCAATGGTTTCGGGCCGTGCTTCGAGGGCGGGCCGCAGGGGCTCAAAGCGATCCTCGGGAAGGAGGACCGAAAAGAGGGTCAAATCGCTCTCGATGAGGCGCCGCACCACAGTGGCTCCCTCTGCCACAAAGTAACGCTCGCGGTAATGGTCATGGGGTTGCCGGAGAGTGCGGTAGGGCGCCAGTTCGGGGAGATCGAGGGAATCGATGGGGCGGACGCGAAGCACGGGTCGATCCCATCACGCGACGGGCGAGTGTGCCAGTCCCGCCCGGGTTCCCGTCGTACTCGTAATCGTAATCGTACTCGTAATCGTAATCGTAATCGTAATCGTAATCGCCCTGCCCCTCGCCCTCCCAGGTTTCCACGCGGAATGGGAGGTTCGAACAAGACCGAACCGATTGCACCCGCCACAAGGCAACGCTCGAAAGGGTGCACCTGCGGGTTCGAGGACGAGGACGAGTACCGCCCTTCCGGCATCGACACGTTGACAGCCGAAGCGCGGCGTTGTTTTATGTTTCGCGACACAACGAAACATGAAGCCGTCCTGCGCGCGTGGGTGAGCGGGCGGCGGATCCCTTATGGAAAAGCTGAAGGTATTGTTCCTCTGCACGGGAAACTCCTGCCGCAGCCAGATGGCTGAAGGCTGGGCCCGCCACCTCAAGAACGACCTCCTGGAGCCGTTCTCCGCCGGAATCGAGCAGCACGGGATGAATCCGCATGCGGTTCAGGTGATGGCGGAGGCCGGCGTGGACATCTCCCGGCAGTTCTCCAAGACGCCGGCCGACATCGGACCCGTCGGGTTCGATTACGTGGTGACGGTCTGCGGTCATGCGGATGAACATTGCCCTGCGTTTCCGGGTGGAGCGCGCATCGTGCATGCCGGCTTTGAAGACCCTCCGAAGCTGACAGGGCATCTCCCGGACGGAGAGGAGAAGCTGGCCGTTTACCGGCGCGTTCGGGACGAGATCCGGCGGTTTGTCGAATCCCTGCCCGGAGCGCTGGAGGCTCATTCCCCCACAACACCATGACGCGGCAAGGGACAGGGTCCGGATCTCCCGGGCGGAGGCGCTTCGGAGGGCCGAGTTCCACGAGGCCGCAAGGGTGTGGAGCGCTGGGTTGAGGACTCGCAGAGATCGTCCCTCCGATCCGCTGCCTTCTCGCCCACAACTCCGGGATGCACGGGTGGACACCGAAGCGGAGCGGTTGTCCTTGATGGCAGGCGGGTGGGAGGGGGAGGGTCGCGCCTTCGCCGTGTTCCCGGAGCCGGAGCATTCCCGGGGGGGGGATTCGGTGTCAGATCATGAGATTCCTTGTTCCACTCCGGTTCGTGCGGGCGATGGGTGTTGTCGTCGCGGGCGTGATGCTGATGGCGGTGACGGCGGGGGCGCGGAGTCCGAACGTGGTGGTGATCTTTGCGGACGACCTGGGGTATGGGGATCTGGGGTGTTACGGGCATCCGGGGATCCGGACGCCGCATCTGGACCGGATGGCGGCGGAGGGGCTGCGGTTCACGGACTTCTATTCGGCGGCGCCGGTCTGCACGCCGAGCCGGGCGGCGTTGCTGACGGGGCGCCATGCGGTGCGGAGCGGGATGATCCAGATGGCGGGGACGCGCGGGGTGCTGTTTCCGGATTCGGCAGGCGGGTTGCCTCCGGACGAGATCACGCTGGCGGAGGCGTTGAAGCCGTCGGGATACGCCACGGCGCACCTTGGGAAGTGGCATCTGGGGATCCATGCCGGGTCGCGTCCGGGAGACCAGGGGTTCGATGTCAGCTTTGGACTGCCCTACTCGAACGACATGGATTTGAGACCGGGCCTGCCCGGGACGGCGCGGTTCCTGCCGGACCCGCCGGCGGATGGCTGGAACGTGCCGTTGATCCGGGACGGGGCGATTGTGGAACGGCCGGCGTGGCAGGCGACGTTGACGCGGCGCTACACGGAGGAGGCGGTGCGGTTCATCGAGGCTCAGAAGGACCGGCCGTTTTTTCTCTACCTGGCGCACACGATGCCGCACACGCCGCTGTTCGCGTCGGAGGCGTTCCGGGGGACGAGCCGGCGCGGGTTGTATGGGGATGTGGTCGAGGAACTGGACTGGAGTGTCGGTCAGGTGCTGGAGGCGCTGCGTCGGGAAGGGCTTGCCGGGAATACGCTGGTGGTGTTCACCAGCGACAACGGGCCCTGGCTGACGGAACGGGAGCAGGGGGGCAGCGCCGGGTTGTTGCGGGACGGCAAGGGCAGCACCTGGGAAGGGGGCATGCGCGTTCCGGGCATCGCCTGGATGCCGGGCCGGATCCGGCCGGGGGTGACGCACGAGCCCGCCAGCACGCTGGATGTGTTTCCGACCGCCCTGGCGATGGCCGGTGTGCCCCTGCCTGCCGGAGTGACGCTGGACGGGAACGACCTGTCGTCCCTGCTGTTCGAGGGACGTCCGCTGCCGGCGCGGCCCTATTTCTTCTACCGGACCGATGCGGTGTACGCCTGCCGGCTCGGGGATTGGAAGGCGCACTTCATCACGCATGGGGGTTCGGGCGGATCGGGTCCGGCGGCACGGACGGTGCATGAGACGCCGCTGCTGTTTCATCTGGGGCGCGATCCCTCGGAACGATTCGATGTCGCGGCGGCCTACCCGGAAGTGGTGGCGGGCATCCGGGCGCACGTCGAGGCGCACCGGGCGTTGGTGGTGCCGGGCGTGCCGCAGTTGAGGTGAACCACGGCCAAGATTCATGAAGATCCAACGCATCCTGGCGTACCGCGTCGAGCTGCCGCTGCGCGAAACCACGTACCGGTGGAGCGGCGGCAACGCGGTGACCGTCTTCGACAGCACGATTGTCCGGGTCGAGACCGACACGGGCCTGGCCGGACACGGCGAGGTGTGTCCTCTGGGGCCGGCCTACCTGCCGGCCTACGCCGGAGGTGTTCGTGCGGGGTTGCGGGAGATCGGGCCGCAACTGATCGGTGAAGACCCGCTCGCCCTGGGCCGGTTGAACCGCCGGATGGATGCCCTGCTCAAGGGCCACCCGTATGTGAAGACGGGAATCGATGTGGCCTGCTGGGATCTGCTGGGTCAGGCGACGGGACTGCCGGTCTGCGAATTGCTGGGCGGGCGGTACGGGGAGGATTTCCCGCTCTACCGGGCCATTTCCCAGGAGGCACCGGACGCCATGGCGGCCCGGGTCGCGGAGTACCGTGCGGAAGGGTACCGGCGGTTCCAGCTCAAGGTGGGCGGGGACCCGGACGAGGACATCGACCGGATCCGGGCGGTGGCGGCGCGGCTGGAACGGGGGGACCGGTTGATCGCCGACGCCAATACGGGATGGCTCCAGCACGAGGCGGTGCGGGTGGTCCAGGCGGTGCGCGAGGTGGATGTCGCCATCGAACAGCCCTGCCGGACCTACGAGGAATGCCTCGCGGTCCGGCGCCTGTGCCCGCATCCGTTCGTCCTCGACGAGACGATGGATGGGATCGACGTGCTGTTGCGGGCGCGGGGGGATCTGGCGATGGACGCGGTCAATCTGAAGATCAGCAAGCTGGGCGGCCTGACGCGGACGAGGCAGGTGCGGGATCTGTGTGTGAGCCTGGGACTGGCGATGACCCTCGAGGACACCTGGGGCGGGGATCTGGCGACGGCTGCCATCGCGCACCTGGCGCACAGCACTCCGCCGGAGTTCCTCTACACCAGCACCGACTTCAACAGCTACGTCACCGTCTCCACCGCCGAAGGGGCGCCGCAACGGGTCAACGGCCGGCTGGCGGCATCGCGTGAGCCGGGGTTGGGCGTGCGACCGAGGATGGACGTGCTGGGGAGCCCGGTGCTGGAGATCGGGTAGCGCGACGGCGTGGGATCGCGGTGGCGCCGGGGGGGGGTCCGCGGAGTCTCGGGTCAGTCGCGTCCCTGTCGGTAGAGTTCGCGACGTTCCAGGACGGCCCGCACGTAGGCACGGGTGCCGGGGAAATCCATGACTTCAAGGAAGGCCGCCGCATTGGTCACGGCGGGGCCGGTCAGCCAGCGGCGCACGTTCACCCGGCCGGCATTGTAATCCGCGAGGGCGAAGGTTTCCGGGTGATCGGTGTGGGCGTAGCGGCGGAGGAGTTTGGCCAGGTACCATGTGCCCGCCTGGGTGTTCCGTTCGGGATCGAGCAGGTCCTCATGTTGAAAGGACGTGAGGCGATGGGCCTCCGCCCACTCCTGCGCGGCGAGGGCGCCGACCTGCATCAGGCCCAGTTCGCCGACGCCGCCCCGGGCGGATTCGTGGAAGCGGCTTTCCCGCCAGACGACCGCCTTGACGAGGGCGGAATCGACGCCGTGACGGAGGGCGGCCTCCTGGATGAAGCCCTCCACGTGGTCGGCCCGGCGTTGCTGGCGCCAGGTATGGATGAGGGAGACATCGATCGGGATGAGAACGAGCAGGAGCACGGCCACCCAGGCCCAGCGGCGGAGGGATCGTGTGGGACGTGGCGGTGGGGAAGGGCGGGGATCCTGAATGGGGGCAGCCATCGAAGGAGAACCGGTTTCGGGCACTGCTGTTGGATTGGATGCAGCGTTTATCCAGTTGATGATCAACGTCTTTTCAAAAAAACTATATCCCTGTTGACTTTATAGACAATCCAAGGGAAAGCTGGTGGCACGGAATGAGTGTCCGCGCAGTGCATCCACGAGATTTCGATGAGGAGGCAACGCCTCGCGAAGTTCGCACCTCTCCCCACGACTCCGGGATGCACCCGGTTCCATGGGCGGTGGATGAGGCCGGTTGACCCTGTCCTACGGAACCTTGACGATGCTGAATTCATGAATCCGACGAATCGCAATCCACGACGCTGGCAGGTCCTGTTCCTGCTGGCGATCCTCCACACGACCGCCGGGGTTGTCGCCCGGGACATCACGTTGCTGAACGTCTCGTACGATCCCACTCGGGAGTTCTACCAGGAATTCAACGAGGCGTTCGCGAAGCATTGGGCGGGGCGGACCGGGGACCGGGTGACCGTACAGCAATCCCACGGCGGTTCCGGCCGGCAGGCGCGGTCGGTGATGGATGGGTTGCGGGCGGACGTGGTGACCCTGGCGCTGGCGCACGACATCGACAGCATCGCGCAGCGGGCGCGGCTTCTGCCGCGGGACTGGCAGAAGCGGCTGCCGGACAACAGCGCGCCCTACACCTCGACAATTGTCTTTCTGGTGCGGACCGGGAATCCGAAAGGCATCCGGGACTGGGGCGATCTGGTGCGGCAGGGAGTGACGGTGGTCACGCCGAATCCGAAGACCTCGGGGGGGGCGCGGTGGAACTACCTGGCCGCGTGGGCGTGGGCCGAGCGGGAATTCAAGGGGGACGACGCGCGGGTGCGGGACTATGTGGCGCAACTGTACCGGAACGCGCCGGTGCTGGACACCGGGGCGCGCAGCGCGACGACGACCTTCGTCCAGCGGGAGATTGGTGATGTGTTCATCAGTTGGGAGAACGAGGCGTTCCTGGCGCGGAAGGAGTACGGGGCGGACAAGTTCGAGATCGTCGTGCCGTCCCTGAGCATTCTTGCCGAACCTTCGGTGGCGTGGGTGGACCGGAATGTTCAGCGGAAAGGGAGCGAGGCCGTGGCGCGGGCCTACCTCGAGTACCTGTATTCGGTCGAAGGGCAGACGCTGGCGGCCCGGCACTTCTACCGGCCGCGGCGGCAGGAGGTGCTGGACGCACTCCCGGAAAAGTTCGCGGAAGTGGAGATGGTCACGGTCGATGGCGCGTTTGGGGGTTGGGAGAAGGCCCATGCGGTTCACTTCGCCGATGGGGGCACCTTCGACCGCATCTTTCGGCGGTGAGGCAGGGATCAGGCGGGCCATCGGTCATCCATCCGCACGCATGAACATCCACAGAAAAGCGCGGCGATGGTGCGCGGGGCTGGTGGCGGCGTCCTGGGGGTTCTGGGCCTCCGCCGCCGAACCGCGGGAGATCCTGAATGTATCGTTCGACATTTCCAGGGAGCTCTACGAGGAGATCAACCGGTCGTTTGTCGCTCATCATGCGCAGACGACGGGTCGCCGTGTGGCGGTGAGACAGTCCCACGGGGGATCGACCCGTCAGGCGAGGGCGGTCCTCGACGGCTTGCGCGCGGACGTCGTCACCCTGAATCAAATCACGGATGTAGAGGCCCTGGTGGACCGGGGTGGACTGATCTCGGCGGATTGGCGGAACCGATGGCCTCACGGCAGCGTGCCGTACGCCTCGACCATCGTGTTTCTGGTCCGAAAGGGGAATCCCAGGGGCATCCGGGATTGGGACGACCTGGCGCGGGCGGGGCTCCAGGTGATCGTTCCCAATCCGAAGACTTCAGGCAACGGGAGGTACAGCTACCTGGCGGCCTACGCGCATGCGCTTCGGCGCCTCGGTCTGGACGAAGCGGGAGCGCGGGACTTCGTGGCCCGGATCTTTGCCAATGTTCCGATCCTGGACACAGGCGGACGGGGTGCCACGGCGACATTCGTTCAAAGGGAGATCGGCGATGTGCTGCTCACCTTCGAGGCGGAAGTCCACCTGACTCTGCGGGAGTTGGGAGGTGCCCGGGTGGACATGGTGCGGCCGTGCACCAGCGTCCTTGCCGAGATGCCGGTGGCCCTTGTTGAAGGAGTCGTTGCGCGAAAGGGAACGGAGCGGCTGGCACGCGCATACCTGGAATACCTGTTCTCCGAACCGGCCCAGGAGATCATGGCCCGACATTTCTACCGGCCGTCGGATGCCGGTGTGCGGCAGCGGCACGCGGCGTCCTTCGGCGAGATGGAGTTGTTCCGCGTGGAGGATGCTCTTGGCCCGTGGTCCAAGGTGAACGCCACCCATTTCGGGAGCGGAGGGATTTTCGACAGCATTTACGAACGTCATCGTCGTCCATGAAAACCAGTCCTGCAGTCCATCCACAATTCGATACGCCGGCGCTGCCGGACACCCCGGCGCGGCGGTCCGTGAGCCGGCTTCTGGCGCCCCTCGACGAGATCGCCCGAAATTCCGACCATCTTTTCAGAAAGCCCCTGGGGGCGAGCTCGGATGGGAGCGAGGTGATGCCGCGCTATTTCATGCTCGGGCCGCGGGGCGGGGGGGACTATCTGCGATTGGGGATTTTCGCGACGATTCATGGCGACGAACCGGAGGGTGCGCTGGCCGTGTGCCGTTTGGCCTCGCTGCTGGAGGCGGACCCGGATCTGGCCCGGGGCTATGCCTTATACTTCTACCCTGTGTGCAACCCGTCCGGCTTCGTCCAGGGCACGCGCCATTCCCGGAGCGGGAAGGATCTCAACCGTGAGTTCTGGAGAGGCTCCCTGGAGATGGAGGTCCGGGCGATCGAGACGGAGATCTGGACCCATGCCTTTCACGGGTTGGTGACCCTCCACTCGGACGACACCAGCGACGGACTCTATGGCTTCGTGAATGGCGAGGTGCTGTCCGAGCACCTGCTGGAACCGGCGCTGCGGGCCGCGGAGGTGCATCTTCCCCGGAATGTCCGTGGAGCGATCGACGGTTTTCCCGCCCGGCGGGGGATCATCACGGAGGGCTACCACGGGATTCTTCGGGCGGTGCCGGGACTTCGGCCACGGCCGTTCGAGATCACCTTCGAGACCCCGGGCCGGGCTCCGGTTCATCTTCAAGTCGAAGCCGCCGCGGCTGCGCTGCGGACCATCCTTCTGGAGTTCCGGTATCTGATGGCCATCGGACAGGGGATCTGACAAATCCGCAGGTGCGCGGACTTCCGCGGAAAGAAGGGCTGCCACCGCCTTCGCATTGGGTAACGTCGTCTTCAAGAAGTCTATCATCTCGATAGGTGAATAGAGTATAGAGCGTCGGCAGGACCTGTCGGGACGCGGAGAATCGGATAATCCCAAAAAAATTTGAAAACCAGCCAATCATTCCCATCCGAGGATGCCGTAACCATGGGCAATTCGTGGGTCGATCCAAATCGATTTGTACCACAACTCCATAGCCAAAGTGTAGATTTTCGCATTGGCTTGGTACCCGTTGAGGGTCGGTTCCCATGGGTGGGCAGCAGCGCGGTGAGCCCGATGGCCTGAACGGCGACGACTCGAGGATTTGCAGTCGCCGAATGTTTATGACCACCACCCAAGGAATAAACGTCTCCCGCTGGCTTGCTCTGACCGGAGTAACGGTCTTCTTGCTGACGGCCGGGTGCGGACCGCAGCCCAATCAGGAACTCCAGGCCGAGGCGGTGCGTTTGCGGGACGAGCAGGCGCGGGCGGCGGAGCAACTCGTCGCGCTCACCAACCAACTGGCCGCCGTTCGGGCGGAACAATCCGAGACGGTGAGGCGACTGTTGAGCCGGCTGGAACAACTGGAACAGCGGGAGGCGGGCCAGACTCGTGCTGCGGAATCGGCCCGGGAGGAAGAGGGGAGAGCCCGGGCCGCGCAGGAGGAGCAGGCGCGCCGGTTCACCCAACGGATTGCTCAACTGGAGGGCGAGGTGGGCGCGTTACAGGCCGGCCGGTTGCTGCCGGAAATCATCCTCCCGCCGGACGATGGGCCCACCGTAGGGGAGCTGGAGCAAAGGATCCTGGTCGCCGAGCGCCGGCGCGAGCTGGACGCCGAGGCGGCGGAAGCGCGGGCCCGCGCGCTGCCGGAGTTGTCCATTGGTGAACAGGGGATTTCCTTCCGCTCGGCCGACACGAACTTCACCGTCCGAATGGCCGGGCTGGTGCAACTGGACTCGCGCACCTTCTTCAACGACGACGAGTGGAACGAGGGCAACGACACGTTTCTCCTGCGCCGGGCGCGGCCGATCCTTGAAGGCACGATGTTCCGCAACATCGCCTACCGCATCCAGCCGGACTTCGGCGGCGGCGGTGCGCAGATCTTCGATGCCTACGTGGCCTATGAGCTCCGTCCGGAACTGGCGCTCACCGCGGGCAAATTCAAGGGGCCGGTGGGGCTGGAGCAGTTGCACATCCTCTCAGCGCTGGGATTCAACGAGCGCGGGCTGCCCTCCGCGCTCGTGCCGCTGCGCAACGTGGGCGTGCAGTTGTCCGGCAAGCTGGCCGACGGGCGGGTGGAGTACGCGGCGGGCGTCTTCAACGTCGCCGGGGACGGCCGCAATCCCGAGAACGCGGACTTCGGCGACGATCGGGAATACGCCGGGCGCCTGTTTCTTCGTCCGTTCCTTTCCTCCGGGAACAAGTGGTTGAAGGATCTCGGCTTCGGAGTCGGCGGCAGCTACAGCCAGGTCAGTTCGAATGCACTCGGCCTGCCGTCCTCGCGCGGAGGCCGGGTGTCCGGTTACACGACCCCGGCGGGGCAGCAGTTCTTCGCCTACAACCCGCTGGCGGGGCCGGTGGTCGGGGACGGCGCCTTCTGGCGGGTTTCGCCGCAACTGGAGTATCGCGTCGGGCCCTTCGGACTGATCGGTGAGTACGCCATCTCCAAGCATGCTGTTTACAACAGCACGACCTTCCGCTCGGCGGATTTGGAGCACCACGCCTGGCAGGTCGCCGCGCAATGGATGTTGACCGGTGAACCGGCCTCCTTCGGCGGCATCGTGCCGAACCGTCCGTTCTCCCCGCAGGGGGGCGGCTGGGGCGCGTGGCAGTTGGTCGGTCGCTTCGGGCAGCTCGACATCGACGACGGGGCCTTTCAGGGCTTCTCCAATCCGGCCAACTCCGCGAGCGCGGCCACTTCATGGTCCGTGGGCGTCAACTGGTGGCTGAATCGAAATCTGCGGGTGCTGACCAGCTTCACGCACACGTCGTTCGAGGGAGGCGGCGCGCCCGCCAGCGTGGTGGACCCGAGCACCTATCTCCCGCCCGCCACCGTGACGCGACAGGATGAGAACGCGCTGATGACCCGCATCCAACTGGCCTTTTGATCCTGTCCGACCCTGTGCGTGAGCGGTTCCAACATTCTCGCCTACCCGGCAACGGGAGGCCCAACCGAAAACTGATCGTCCACATCGGGAGCCGACCGGACCACCGGATGCACCCGCAGGAGACGGTCGGAGCGGAAGGACTCGTCGTTCCGCTTCGGCCCAACACGACCCATCGACAACACATAATGAAAACCTCCCGACCCTACACGATCCACCGCGCCCTGATGGCGGTGGCGGGCGGGCTTGTCCTGTTCAATGCCGCGCTGCAGGCGCAGACCTTCCAGTACGCCAAAGGCGATCTGGTGCTGCTCTTCCGCAAGACCGGCAGCCCCGCGGACTTCGCGGTGAACCTCGGCCAGGCCACAAACTACAACAACCTGCCACCCGGCACGGTCGTGAACATCGACAGCCTCTCGGCGGCGCAGCTCGTCCTGGCGTTTCCGGATCTCAACGGCGTGCGCTGGTCCGTGGCCGGTGTGAATCGGTTGCCGGTGACCTTCCCAGAGCACCCGCCTCAGACGCTCTGGATCGCGCGGCCCCGCGCCGACCTGTCGCAGCAAAGCGCGCCCTGGCTGCGGCGCGGCACCTCCCTGCAGGGCAACACGGGCGCCCAGGTGGATGCCATCGGTGTCCGCGCGGACTATGCCGGCAACGACCTGCTGGCGGCGGGTCCGGACAACACCGCGACCGGGGTGATCGTTCCGCTGACAGGCGCGTTCCAGAACTTCAACCTCAGCGATCCCATCGGACCCGGCGGCAATTACGCCAACCAATTCCAGGGCAATGTGGAGAATCGGACGCCGGATGACTTCGCAGGCAACCCGTCCAACGTGTCACGCTCGGACTTGTACGAAGTGGAGCCCGGAACCACGAGCGGCGGCACCCTCAACGCCCCCGCCCGTTATCTGGGCTTCTTTGAGTTGAAGGCCGACGGCACCTTGACGTTCAACACGACGGTCGCGGTTCCCACCCCGAGAATCACCGGCATCAGCCACGCGGAGGGAGTGACCACACTGACATTTCTCACGGTCAATGGGGTCACCTACGTGTTGCGCACCACCGGTGCGGACGGGCTGACCTCGCCCGTCTCGACATGGACGGCCGGCGCCAGCGTCCGCGGTGACGGCACGGAGAAGACCCTCCAGGACACCAGTACGGATGCCATCCGCTTCTTCATCATCGAAGCACAACCGTAAAGACGGCCTGTCAGCCACTTGAAGACCATTGATCGCTCAGTACCGACCAAGACAGAAAACCTTTCCTGACTTACAAAAATGAAAATCTCGAAAAACTCTGGATTCCTTGCGGCGGGCCTGTTGCTCGCCGCCCCCGGCGCGCAGGCGCAGGTGGAAATCAACATCTCCGGCGCCGTCGCCTTCCGTGACACCGCCTACCACGCCATTCGTGCGCTCTACGGTGCCAATCTCGCGTCCGAGAACACAAGCGACCAGTTCAATGTGCCCGTGACCGTGAACAAATCCGCCGCACTCAAGGCGACGTGGACCGGAACCATCCCGCAGTTGTTCGGTCAGCAAGCGGTCACCGTGCGAGCCTTTTACAACGGCGCGGTCGCGGGCGTGCAGGACTTGACGCAGAACCGCAACGTCTCCTTCCTGGCCTCCTCCACGCAGGGAGATGTGACCCAGGTGCTCCTCCAATCGGACATCGCTTTTTCCTCGATCTTCCAGCAGGCCACGGAGTTCACCGAGCCCGTGTTGGAGGACCGGTTGTTTGGCGCCACCCCCATCCATCTGGTCAAGAGCACTTCCGCCCCGGCCGGCATCACCAACATCACGGCGCACCAGATTCGGACGCTGGCGGCCAACGGGTCCGTGCCCGCCTCGTTTCTGACCGGCAATCCGGCAGACACACAGACCGTCTATTTCGTGAACCGAGATCCGACGGCCGGCCAGCGCGTGACATTGTTCCTCAATGCCGGTTTCAACGGAGAACCGATCTCATACCGCCTGGACCCCGAGGGCAGCGGCAATTACGTCGTCGATGTGGGTCAGGCACCGACCTTTATTCCCGGCCGCAACCCCAATCAAATCGCCCAAGCTCTGGCCACAAGTGCCCAGCCGGCCATCAGCTATCTGATCTCGGCCGATTCCTACAACCTGCTGAACGCCGGTCAGAATGTGATCGCCTACGACGGCTTCAAGTCTTTCGCCGGCACGTTCAACAACACCAGCAATGACTACTCCCCGATCATCAACGGCCAGTACAGCCTCTGGGTGTACGAGCATCTGCTGAACCGGACCACGGCTTCACAGAATGTCCGCAGCTTCCTCGGCGCGCTGGTTGCCGCGATCGAAAACGAGCTGGAGACCTCTTTCTCCACCATTCCGTCCAGCCGCCTCCGCGTGGAGCGCCAGGCGGATGGTGCCCCGGTGGCTCCGCTCGAATAACCACCATCCACCCGAAGACCCGGCGCGGGGCGGCCCCTCGCGCCGGGCATTGGGAAAAACCCCGGCGATTCTCTGAGCATCATGCGTTTGCGACCCTCACTCCACACTTTCCTGGCCCTGTTGCTGGGTGGTGGCCTGGTCTGGGCGCAGCCCGCGCCGGAGGGGGCGGCCGACCCAGCCGGTGCGCGTGCCGCCGTGCCCACCTTTGAAGTGCGACGCTACGAGGTCAGCGGCAGCACGGTGCTGGATCAGAGGAGAATCGACCAGATCATGGCCGAGGCCGTCGGGCCGGCGGTGAGTGTGCCGTTGATCCGCCGGACGCTGGCGAAGCTTCAACAGGCCTATCGCGATCGAGGTTATGCCGGCGCGGCGGTGCAGCTTCCGCGGCAGGCAATGACGGACGGGGTGGTGCGGTTGCGGGTGGTGGAAGGGGTGGAAGGACCGTCCCAACGGGGCCCGGAGCCAGCCGAGGCAATCGATCCCTCGACTGTGCCGGCCTGGACGGCCCCGGCCTATGACGTGCGGCATTTCGAGGTCCGCGGCAACACCCTGCTGCCGGTGGAGGAGATTGACCGCATTCTCGGCCCGGCGGCCGGACCGAACACCAGTGTGGAGACTTTGCAGGACGCCCTGCACCGCCTGCGCGAGGCCTACCGGCAGCGTGGTTACACGCGGGTGGCGGTGCAATTGCGGCAGCAACTCCTCACCGACGGCACCGTGGCCATTTGGATCGACGAGGGGCTGACGCCCGAGCCGGATCGTGACCGGACACAACTGGCCGCCACGGTGGAGGAAACTCCGGCCGATGGTCCGGTCTTTGAAGTGCGCCGCTACGAGGTGGCGGGCAACACGCTGCTCCGCCCGGAAACCATCGAGGGAATCCTGGCCGCCGCCGTCGGCTCCGAAGTCAGCCTGAGTCAAATTCAGGCCGCCTTGGGCGAACTGCAACTGGCCTACCGCGAGCGCGGCTATGCCACCGTCTCCGTCAGCCTGCCCCAGCAGCAACTGACGGACGCCACCGTGAAAGTCCAGGTCACCGAAGGGGTGCTGGCGGACATCCAGGTGCTGGGCAACAGGCATTTCAGCAAAGACAATGTGATGCGGGCGCTGCCGAGTCTCCGCACCAACACCCATCTCAACAGTTTGATCTTTCAGCGCGAACTCGATCTCGCGAACCAGAACCGAGACCGCCAGATTTATCCGACCATAGGCCCCGGCCCCGAGCCGGGCACCAGCGCGCTGACGTTGCGGGTGAAAGACCGTCTGCCGCTGCACGGCCGCGTGGATCTCAACAATCACTCCACGCCCGGCACCCCCGATTGGCGCATCAACGCCTCCGCGCAGTATAACAACCTCTGGCAGAGGGAGCATCAGGTCGGGCTGTCCTATGGGTTCACACCCGAAGCCTACAAGGAAAGGGGCGCCGTTTCGGATTACCTGTTCAACCGCCCGCTCATCGCCAACTACGGCGCCTACTACCGGCTGCCTTTTGGGGCGGCCGAGTCCATCGAGGACCGGATCGGTCGTTCGGGGGCCTTCGGTTACGACGAGGCCACGCGCCAGTTCCGCCTGCCGCCGCCGGGATCGCGGTCCGACCTGACGGTGTTTGGCAGCGCCTCGTCGAGCGACACCGGAGTTCAGCTTGGCCCCGCCACCATCGTCTCGCAGACGCCGTTGCTGACGATCGTCTCGCAGGACAGCGGGCAGAACATCTCGTTGAACGAGGGGGTCGGAGCGCGTCTGAGCGTCCCGCAAACATTGGATGAGCGGCGACGGTTCAGTTACTCCTTCGGACCCGACTGGAAGCGCTATTCGCTGGAGAGTTTCAACACGAACAATTTCATCATCACCACCGTGGTGACCAACGCGCAGGGATCGCAGACGATCGAAAGCCGGGTCGCCTCTCCGCAGCCGGTCCGGCGCAACGACGTGGAGTACCTGCCGCTGTTCGTTGGCGGCGACTTCTCTCGAAGCGACGCGGGGGGAACCTTCTCGGCCAGCGTCGGCTTCAGCGGCAACTTCATGGGTGGGGACGGCAGTTTCTCCGCGCTCTCCTATTCTCCCCGGGCCCGTGCCCTGTATGGCAGGGCCGTGCTGGCGCTCGCGCGGGACCAACGGGTGTTCAAAGACTGGTCGCTGCTGCTGCGTGCCAGCGGCCAGGCCGCGACGGGGCCATTGATCGGCAACGAGCAGTTTGCGTTGGGGGGTGTCAACAGTGTGCGCGGTTACTACGAGGGGGACCAGTATGGTGACTCCGGCTGGCTGGGAAGCGTGGAGTTGCGCACACCCTTCCTCAACACGCACGCGCCCGGCTGGTCCGGGGACTGGCCGGTGTGGGTGCGGGGTTCCGTTTTCATGGACTACGGGGAGGGCTATCTGCTCCACCCCGGTGCGGTGTCGGACTCGCGCCTCCAGCTCTGGGGCACGGGCTTCGGAGTCTCCGCCAACGTGAACAACACGGTGGACCTGCGCATCGTCGTGGGTTGGCCACTGCTGGAATCGATCAACACATCGGTCAATGGGCCGCGCGCCTACTTCTCCCTCGGAGGCCAATTCTGATGAAGCGGAAAATCTTCAAGCGACTTTTCCCCGAACGGTTCCGCGCCCGGATGTTGGCTGGTGCGGGGCGACTCACGCCGGCTGCGCGCTGGCTGTGTCTCGGTGCGGCGGGAGTGATGTTCTCTCCCTGGTCGGCGCTGGGCAATCCGAACGGGCCGAGCGTCCAGAGCGGCACCGCGAACGTTTCGGTCAACGGAGCCCAGCTTAACGTCACGGCGTCTCACAACGCCGTCATTAACTGGCAGTCGTTCAACATCGGCGCCGGCGAGACGACGCGATTCATCCAGCCCTCCGCATCATCGGTGGTCTGGAACCGGATTCACGATCGGAACCCGTCGCAGATTCACGGCAGCCTCGAGGCCAACGGCACCGTGGTGCTGATGAACCAGGCGGGCTTCCACTTCGGACCAGACTCGTTCGTGAGCGCGGCGGGGCTGGTGGTTTCGACGGCGCCGGTCACGCCGGTCGAATCCGGCGCGGGCCTCTTCTGGCAGTTCAACGGTGCCCCGCCATCCGCGAGCATCATCAATTATGGCCAGTTGAATGTCGGCAACGGCGGTCCGGCCTTCTTGATCGCAGAACAGATTCAGAATCACGGAACGATCTCCGCTCCGGGCGGGAACATCGGCTTGCTGGCCGGTCAGGAAGTGCTGTTGAGCGAGCGTCCGGACGGACGTGGCCTGAGCGCGGCGGTGGCGCTGCCATCCGGTTCGGTGGACAACTCCGGACGCCTGATCGCCGATGCGGGCACCATCGCGTTGCACGCACGGGTGGTGAATCAGGAAGGGTTGGTTCAGGCGAATTCGGTGCGCGAGCGCAACGGCATCATCGAATTGTTCGCCAGCGATGCCATCGCGCTCGGCCAGACTTCGAAGCTCTCCGCCCACGGAGGTGAGGGTGACGGTTCCGGCGGCGGGATCGTCATCAAGTCGGAGGGTTCGTATGCCGATGCGGCCGGTTCGACGATTCGAGTCACAGGGGGAAGGCAGGGCGGTGACGGTGGGTTCATTGAGGTTTCCGCGCCCCACATGCACGCGATCCGTTCGGAAATCGATGCCCGCGCCGCCGCCGGTCATCGGGGTGGGCAACTCCTGATCGACCCGTTGGATATCGTGATCGGCAGCTCTGGCAGCGGCAGCGCCGGTTCGGGCTCGGTGGGTGCGGGCGATCCTCCCGCCGACGGCACGTTGAACCTGGACGTGAACTCGTCGTTCCTCGGGTTTTCGCAGATCACCTTGCAGGCGTTGCGGAACATCACGCTCGCGGCCGGGACGTTCTGGGATCTGGCGGTCTCCACCGGTTCGAGCGAGTCCGGCAGCCGGCTCAAGCTGGAGGCGGGCAACGACATCTCCATTGCCGATGGCGCGGGCATCCTGGCCGGCGACAACTGGTCGGTGACCCTGGAGGCGGGCCGCAATTTTGCCGCGGGCCAAGGCGCGGTGACGTCCGGATCGGGGAACATTGTCTTTGCCGGCACGGGCTTCCTCGACACCCGGGACGGCGACATTCAATTGCGCGCGGGCAACAACGTCACCGTGGCGGCGGGTCATGTCCGCACCACTGCAGGGGGATCGATCGCGGTCGAGGCGCTGGCGGGCAGCATCAACACCGGCACCAAGGCCAACGGCTTTCAATTCCAGCCCACCGGCTACACTGTTCACCCCAATCTGGGCGGCATCGGCACGGCCGCCGGCGGCGATCTCTCGCTCGTCGCCGGGCTGGACGTCATGAGTTTCCTGCCGGCCGCGGGGGGTACTCAGCCCAATGCCGGCAGCGGTGCTTTCGGCGCCCAGCCGGGTAATGTAACGATCTCGGCGGGCCGGGATGTGAGCGGCCATTATGTCGTGCGGAATGGCTCGGGTGAAATCACGGCCGTGCGCGATGCCGGAATCGCCTCGCGCCTGCTGGCGTTGAGTCTGATCGATGGCGGATGGACGGTTACCGCCGGACGCGACCTTCTTCTCCAGGAGGTGCGCAATCCAAACGGGTTGTACAACAACCTCGGTGCCAGCACGTCGCCCAACCGGCATCGTTTCGATTACGCCCCAGGGGCCTACGCTCACCTGAGCGCCGGCAATTCGGTCCAGTTGCGCGGTACCGGTCTGCCCAGGTTCAACGACGCTTTCTCACAGGGCATGCCTCCCATCTATCCGGGCACCCTGACGATCCTGGCCGGCGCGGGCGGCGTGGTGCTCGGCAACGATGTCCTGTTGTTCCCTTCGCCATTGGGCGGGCTCGACATCGTCACCACGGACGGCGGCTCGCTCGTCGGCACCAAGTCCAGCGGGCTTACCCAACTCGTTTTGTCGGACAGCGAACGCATTCAGTATCGTGCTTTCGGCGATTTCGGCATCGCGGACCATGCCGCAACGCCCGTCCATCTCAATAACGGCGAACCGGTGCGGCTCGCGATCGCCGGAGACGTACGGGGCATTCTGCTGGGATCGGCGAAGCGCGCGGAGATCACGGTCGGCGGCAACATGGTCAACAGCCGGTTCGAAGGGCAGAACCTGCGCGCCGATGACGTGACGTTCATCCATGTCGGAGGGGACATTCTCAACCGAAACGAGTTCACCACCATCCTCTCCGAGGCGGCTCCGAACTTTACCTTGTTCGACCCGGTGCTGGACCTCGTCTATCCGCCGCTGACCGGTGGCGCAGCGGGGGTGGAGAACCGCTTCTTCTACGACACCGCGACTCAAGCGCTGACTTTTCAGGGCCGCATGACCGGCGCGCAGTTGCAGGCCTTGTTGAACCTGACCGTGCGCGTGTTCGATGCCGACGGCATCCCGGTCATCCTGCCGGACGGCGAGCCGGCCACGCAGAGCGCGGCGTTTCTTCCGGCGACGGTCCTTCATCAGTTGTTTGCTGCCAGTCAGGATGTGCCGCTCAATCCCGACACCGGCTACCGTCTGGGCGGAGGCGGCGCGTTCGACATCCGGGCGCAGAATCTCGATCTCGGCGCCACGGTCGGCATCGTGTCGCAGGGGCCGCGCGCGAATTCCGCCCTCGCCCAACTGTTCACGCGCGGTGCGGACATCAACGTGACGCTGGCGGGCGACCTCGACATGTTCTCCAGCAAGATCTCGTCGGTGAACGGGGGCGACATCACCGTGCTGGCGGAAGGCGAGGTCAATGTCGGCTCCCGTGATTTCACGGTCAGTGACGCGGCGGCACGAGGCATCTTCACGGTGGACCCGAGCGACGTGACGGTGATCGCGCGGGGAAACATCAACGTGAACGGCTCCCGCATCGCGGCCTATGACGGCGGCAATGTCCTGGTGCGCTCGCTGGAAGGAAACATCGACGCCGGCACCGGTGGCACCGGGGCGGCCACCGTCGAGAAGATCTTCGTCGATCCCGAGACGCGGGCCATCCGTTCCTACGCCCCGACGATTCCCGGCAGCGGCATTTTAGCCACCAGTTTTCCCGTGTCCCAGGATCCGGGCTTCCCAGCCTCAGTGAACGACGTCGGCAACATCCTGGTGGAGACGCCGCGCGGCGACATCATTGCCAGCGCGGGCGGCGTGGTGCAGATCCCTCTCAACGGGTTGGGCGCTTCTGCCGGTACGGTGACTCTGGTGGCGGGAACACGGGATGCGGATGGAAACGTGATCCACGAGGGCAGCATCAACGCCAGCGGGTCCGGGGTGATCGGCGGCACCGTGAAGCTGGAGGCCACGGGCGACATCCAGGGACTGGTGTTCGCGCGGGAGAACATCGACTTGAGCGCCCAGCAAAACGTGAATGTGACCGCGCTCGCGCAGGGCGATGTGAACGTCGGCGCGGGCGGCAGCGTCTCGGGCACCATCATCGGCGTGGGGAGTGTCAGTGCCAGCGGCACCTCGGTGGATGCCGCGCTGCTCTCCCAGAATGTCGCGGCCAGCGGCGACGTTTCCTCCTCGCAGGTGGGATTCGGGCAGGGCACAGCCGCGGCCGCCGCGAGCCAGAGCCTTGCGGGCGACGACTCGGCACGCAACGCCGCCGCCCGGGCCGACGACGAGGAGGAAGAGAAGCGTCCGTCGTTCGCCGGAACAAGACCAACCCTGACCCGCACGGTAGGCCGGGTGACCGTCATTCTCCCCTAAAATTCCCATCTCATGACTTCACTATCCTTCGCCCCCTTGCTCGCGTCCGGTGCGTTGCAGTTCGCCTTCGAGAAAGCGACCCTTGAAGGCAAGCTGACCATTCTTGCACTCATCTTGTTGTCGCTTTTCAGTTGGACCGTGATCATCACCAAGTTGCGGCAGTTAGTGATCGCCCGGAAGTGGGCCAAGCGATTCCTGGCTGCCTACGAAACGACCCGCGATCCGCTCGACATCCGCCGCAGAGGTGAGGAATTCGAAGGGGCGCCGATCTACCAGCTCTATATCCGCGGGGCGGACGAACTGGACTATCAACTCACCAACAACGGTCGGGACATCAAGGGACAAACCCGGATCAGCACCGGCTCCTTCGAGGCCGTCAAGGTAACTCTGGAAGAAGCCGCCGGCTCGGAGGGGTTGGCGCTCGAGAAGGGGATGATTGTGCTGTCCACGGCGGTGGCGGGCGGGCCGTTCATCGGTCTGTTGGGTACGGTCTGGGGTGTGATGGACACCTTCGCGGGGGTCGCCATCGCCAACGCCGCCAGCCTGACCGCGATGGCTCCCGGCGTGGCGGGTGCGCTCCTCACCACCGTGGTCGGTCTGCTGGTGGCCATTCCCGCGATGTTTGCCTACAACTACATGGTCACTTCATTGCGGGCGATCACCCAGGAGCTGGACAGCTTCGCCAGCCGGTTCGCCGTGCAGATCGAGCACGCCTACGTGGAGAATCGCAACCTCGAGGAGAAGATTGTCGATGCCATCCGCCGGGCCGGACCGGCGAATGCCCCGTCCGACGCGCTGGCGGCTCACGCGGGCTGACCGCACTCACCAAACCCATGAAGAAGTGCTCGAGGACAGCGCATGTGGCGGTGACGGAACTGAACATCGTGCCGCTGTTGAACCTGGCGTTCGTGTTGCTGGTGATTTTCATTGTCACCACCACACCGCTGGTGAACGACCTGGATGTCGCACTGCCCGCCGCCTCCCAGCGACCGAAGGATCCGCCGCCCAAGGCCAACTTCATCACCGTCGAGGCGGGCGGGCGGATCTTCCTGAACCGGCAGGAGGTGGAGCTGGCTTCGCTACCTCAGCAACTGGTGGCGTTGCGGATCGACGATCCGGATTTGAACGTGATCGTGCGCGGCGACGGCCGGACCAAGTATCGGGAGATCCGCGCTGTCCTGGACGCCTGCCAGCAGGCCAACGTGGTGAAGGTGGAACTGGCCACCGAACCGCTGAACTGAACGGGGATCCGTCGCATGGTGCCGCAAACCAAACCCCGGAAACGCCGCAACTCGTCGAAGGTCAACCTGCTCATCTCCTTCGTGTTTCACGGCGCGATCCTGCTGGGCTTGTTTTACTTCGCGGCGCGCGAGGGGTTGCTCGGCACCCAACTCAAGACGATCGCCGTGCAGATGATCAAGGAGTCGGAGCCGGAGCCACCGGACGAACCCGGGCCGGAACCCGCCCCCGAAGTGCCCCTGGACGAGTTGCCGCCGGAACCCGAGCCGGAAGTCAACGTCCGGACCGCCGTGGCGCCGCCGGCCCAAACACCGCCGCCCGCCGCACTCACTGCACCACCGGCCGTTGCACCGCCGGCCGCGCAGCTTCCGTCGTTCGCCTTCGAGGGCGGCCGCGCGGTGCAGGTTTCCACGGACCCGCTGCAACTGTACAAAGGCGTCGTCGAATACGCCCTGCGCTCCCGGTGGAACCGTCCGGTGGACGTGGCGGACAACACCTTTGTCGCCGAGGTCGAGGTGGGCATCGATCGTACGGGCCGGATCTCCGATCCGTCGTGGAAAAGGTCGTCCGGCCATGCCCGCTGGGACGAGAGTGTGAGGGCCGCGATCGCGGCCACGCCATCGGTCAACCGGCCCCCCCCGGAAGACTTCCCGGCGCGGGTCCTCGTGCGGTTCGATGTCCAGGAAGTCACCGAGGAGCCGCGGCCATGAAGAAGTTTTCGCGCAAGTCCCACCACTCGCTCAACGAGCTGAACGTGACGCCGCTGCTCGACCTGGTGTTCTCGCTGCTCATCATTTTCATCATCACCACCCCGCAGATGATGAACAATCTGGAGATGGCCCTGCCCTCCGGCCAGCCGATCCCGCCGGCGGATCCGACCGCTCCCCCGCCGCAGATCAATCGAATCGTGGTGGAGGCGGACGGGCGGACTTACCTGAACGAGGAACTGTTGACCGTGCCGTTGTTGAAGGTGCGGTTGGAACGGTTGAAAGCCACCGATCCGGACACCGCCGTCGTGGTCCAAGGCGCGGACGAAGTGGACTACCAGCACATGATCGACGTGCTTGATGTGCTCCAGCAACTGGAGATCAGGAGAGTGGGGCTGGCCACCGTAGATACCGACGGCGGTAGCGGATGAGTGACCGGTACGATTGTGTCCCGCGGACCCCGAACGATTCCATCCGAGAACCAACCCCTGGAACTATCCGACCATGCCATGAGTGCACCCGAGAACAACGAACGCCCAAAGGCGGGGGCGATGCCCAACCCCGTTTCCACCCGCCTGAGCCATGGGATGCCACAGGAACTTGCCGACTCGGTTCTGACTGCCCTGAAAGGGTTGGAGTTCGGATCGGTGGAGATCACGGTGCATCACTCCCGCATCGTGCAGATCGAGCGACACGAACGAATTCGGTTTTCGCACTCACCGGGCCGCGACGAGGCCAGGGGCTCCGCGCCCTGATGCGCGAGGAGGCGCCCGCCAGGAACCTTGGCCCGAGCGGGTACGCCCGGGCATTCCCCTGAACGCAGCATCCTTTCCATGTCTGCACCGACCGGACCGGTGCCTTCGACCCAACCTCAAGCACGAATCCTCTCATGCCCATCCAATCCGACATCCTCTCCACCATCGGCCGCACGCCCTTGGTTAGGCTCAACCGAGTGACCTCCGCACTCAAGGCTACCGTTGCGATCAAGGGGGAGTTCTCGAACCCCCTCGGAAGTGTCAAGGATCGCATCGGCCTGGCGATGATCGACGCGGCGGAACGCTCCGGACACCTGACCCCCGATACCACGGTGATCGAAGCCACATCAGGCAATACGGGGATCGCGTTGGCTTTCGTGGCGGCCGCGCGCGGCTACCGACTCGTGCTGACGATGCCGGAAAGCATGAGTGTCGAGCGCAGGACCCTCCTCGCGTTGCTTGGAGCGGAACTGGTTCTCACTCCGTCCGGCGACGGCATGAAGGGAGCGGTCCGCCGGGCCGAGGAACTGGTGCGAACCACGCCCGGGGCCTGGATGCCCCAACAGTTCGAGAATCCGGCAAATCCCGAGATCCATCGGCGGACGACGGCGGAGGAAATCTGGTCCGATACCGACGGACGAGTGGACATCCTGGTATCCGCAGTGGGGACGGGGGGGACGATTACGGGGGTGGGGGAAGTCCTCAAGGAGCGAAAACCGGGTTTTCGGGTCATCGCCGTGGAACCTAGTGAGTCGCCCGTGATCGGGCAGACCTTGAGGGGTGAGCCGATCAAGCCGGGACCTCACAGAATTCAGGGGACCGGTGCCGGATTCGTGCCGAAGAATCTGAACCTCGCCCTACTGGACGAGGTGATCGCCGTGTCCAGCGAGGAGGCCGTTCTGACAGCCCGGCGGCTGGCAGCAGAGGAGGGAATCCTCGCCGGCATTTCCACCGGGGCCAACGTCATCGCGGCCCTGCAGGTTGCGGCACGACCGGAGAACGCGGGAAAGCTGATCGTCACGATTGGATGCAGCACAGGGGAGCGATACCTCAGCACGACCCTGGCGGACGAAGCGCGCCGACGCATTGCCGGGTGGAGTCCGGAAAAGTAAAATCCCGCACCGTCCCTCCGATCGAGGCCACGGTGCGGGAGGCGCGGGATTCCGAGCTCACGCCGATAGTCGGCGTCGATCCCGATCCTTCAGGCGAAGATTTCCTTGTGAACGTCGCCGGCGACGTCGGTCAGTCGGAAGTCTCGTCCGCCGTACCGGTAGGTCAGGCGTTCATGGTCGAGGCCGAGCAGGTGCAACATGGTGGCGTGGAGGTCGTGATAGTTCATCCGTCCGGAGAGGGCCTCGACTCCGTAGTCGTCGGTCTCGCCGTAGGAGAATCCCTTCTTCACTCCACCGCCTGCCATCCACATGGTCCATCCCTTGCCGTTGTGATCGCGCCCGTCCGGCCTCGGGCAGTCAGGGGTGCGACCGAATTCTCCGCCCCAGAGAACCAGGGTATCGTCGAGGAGCCCGCGTTGATCGAGATCGGTCAGCAGCGCGGCGATGGGTTGATCGGTGGCCTTGCAGCTCTTCTTGAGACCGCTGTAGAGCAGCCCGTGATGATCCCAGTCGTCATAGCAGACTTCGACGAATCGGACGCCGGCCTCGGCGAGGCGCCGGGCGAGCAGGCACTGCCGGCCGAAGTCGTCCGTCTCGTCCGTGCCGATTCCGTAGAGGTCGAAGGTTGATTGGGATTCCTGGGAAAGGTCGGTGATGTCGGGAACCTCGACCTGCATTTTGAAAGCGAGTTCGTAGGATTCGATGACGCCTTCGACCTGTTGGTCCAGGTGCCCTCTATCGAGGTAATCGCGATTCATCGCCTGGAGCAGATCGAGCTGGCTTCGCTGACTGCGGGCCGTGGGATGCTCGTTCGCGATGTTGCTGACCCGGCACTTCTCGATGGGCGTCTTGGAATCCCCGATTCGAGTGGCCGAGAACACCGAAGGGAGAAAGGCCGACTCGTAGGATTGCCCGCCGCCGATGGACAGAGTCGGCTTGATCGACACGAAGCCGGGCAGGTTTTGGTTTTCCGTTCCCAGGCCGTACAGAATCCAGGATCCCATGGACGGACGAACGAACAACGGGCTGCCGGTATGCATGGCGGGCCAGGCCTGGGGATGCAATGCGGGGGCGTCGGTCCACATGCCTCGCAGGAATGTGAGTTCGTCCACCTTGGTGGACACATGGGGAAACAGCTCGGAGACCCAGGCGCCGCTCTGGCCATGCTGCTTGAACTCGAAGGGCGAGCCAATGACCACCCGGTCGGAATCGACCCTCCCGGGCTTGCCGTCGTCTTCCTTGAGCTTGGGTTTGTATTCGAACGTGTCCATCGGGGACGGCGCTCCCTGCATACCGAGGAAGATCACCCGCTTGGCGCGCGGGGTGAAGTGCGGCTCGCGGGGCAGTAGGAGACTCTTGCCGGGAGTGGTATCTGCCGCGGCGTCAGCCAGGGCGGACCGCGTCGCCAGTCCGGCGAAGGCCATGTACCCGAAACCGGTGGTAAGCGTTTTCAGAAGGTTGCGGCGGGAGACGACTCCGGGGAGGCGATCGTCGCAGCGGAAGGGAGTGTTGGTCTTGATGGGATTCATGATGAGGGATTGCTTTGGTTGGTTGAGGTTCGGGTTGACTCAGTCGAGGTAGCGAAACTCCGCGCTCGCGAAGACCGCTTGAGTGAGAAGTGTCCATGCCGACTCGCGAGGACTGGCCGGCTCGGGGGCCGCGATGTGCTGTCTTGTCCGACGGACGATCTCGGCGGGCCTTCCGTCGGCCCGGACGGATTGCGATGGGACGAGCAGGACCGTGGGCTCCACGTCGGATCCCTCGGCGTCATGCCATCCCGGATCGCTTTCGGCGAAGGTCCGGACCTGGTTGACGATAAACTCCCGGGCCCGAGCGATCTCCTCCGTCTTTGGCTCGCGCAGGAGCGCGATGCGGTAGATCTCCCGGAGGCGATCCGTGTCCGAGCCGCCGCGTTCGAGCAGAACGCGCCGCGCCAGATGAAGCGCCTCGGTCTGGACGAACGGATTGTTCATCAGAAAGAGGGCCTGGCTTGGCGAGATGGTGTTCTCCCGACGGGCGGTGATCAGGCTTGGATTCGGGAAGTCGAAGAGCGCCAGCGACTCGGGCACCAGATCCCGGGGTACGGGCAGATAAACGCTGCGCTTGAGATACTCGGCCGGGAAGTCGTCGGGCCAGATGTTGTCGCCGTAGTATCCGTCGCCGAACTCCGCGGTGACGGAGGTCTCGGGGCGTTCGAGATCGAGTCGTCCGCTGGAGGCGAGGATTGTGTCGCGAAGGGCTTCGGCGGTCAGTCGCCGAGGAGTGGCCCGCCAGAGAAGGGTGTTCTCCGGGTCGATTTCGTTGGCCCTGGCATCGACCTGGGTGCCCAGGCGGTAGGTGCGGGTCAGGACCAGGGAACGAACCAGTTGCTTGACCGACCACCGCTGCTCGATGACGAACTTGAGGGCCAGATGGTCGAGTAGCTCGGGATGCGTGGGACGGCTGCCCAGTTCTCCGAAGTTGTCCGGTGTGCCGACGATGCCCTCGCCGAAAAGGTGCTGCCACGCGCGATTGACCATCACCCGGGCGGTCAACGGATTGTCCGGATGGATGATCCACTGGGCCAGTTGGAGTCGCCCGCTGCTGTCCTCTGGAATGGCAGGGGCCCCGGGGAGCGATAGGATTCGAAGGTACCCACGGGGGACGATGCCGCGTGGCTTGGAGAGATCGCCCCGGAAGTACAGCGGCGCGTCCACAGGTTCGTCGAGGTCCCGAACGGCCATGGCATAGGGTCCTCGTGCGGGCACACGTTCCACCGGCTCGCTGTTGGTGGAGCGCGTGCGAGGGGCGCGCGCCCGGGCGGCATTCGTTCCGGCGGCGGGCCCGTTGGTTCTGGAACCGAGGTTGAAGAAGGCGTTCGTGTTCCTTGTGTTGTTCGGGGTGGGTCCATTGCCGAAGAGCACCGGCCGGTCGGGATTTCCGGCGAGTCCGACCAGGAGCGAAGGGCGTCGATTTCCCCGTCCTCTCACGGTGCCATGCAGGGTCTCGCTGCTGGAGAAGATCCCGGCCAGGGCGTGGTAGTCGCGGGTGGGGATGGGATCGAACTTGTGATCGTGGCAACGGGAGCAGCTCACGGTGAGCCCGAGAAACCCGCGGGTCGTGACGTCGATCTGGTCGTCCACGACGTTCCACTTGAAGTACTTCGGTCGTGTCTCGTTCATGCCCTTGGGCCCGACGGCGAGAAAGCCGGTGGCAATCGTGAGCTCATCCCGATGCTCCTGGTTTCTGGCGGGTAGAAGGTCTCCCGCGAGCTGCTCGAGAATGAATCGATCGTAGGGTGTGTCCTTGTTGAGCGCGTCGATCACGTAGTTCCGGTATCTGAACGCGTACGGATAGTTGAGGTTGCGGTCGAGCCCGGTGGACTCGCCGTAACGGGCCACGTCGAGCCAATGGCGGCCCCACTTTTCACCGAACCGTTCGGAGGCGATCAACCGATCCACCAGCCTTTCGAAGGCATCGGGCGAATCGTCGCTGGCGAAGGTCTCCAGTTCCTCGGGGGTCGGAGGCAGCCCGGTAAGATCGTAGTACACCCGCCTTACCAAAGATCGGGTGTCGGCGTCGGCCACGGGTCGGATACCACGCTCCTCTTGCTTTGCGAGCACGAAGCGATCGATGTCGCTGTAGGGCCACTCGGCATCCGTCACGGTCGGCGCGGGGGTGGGCTCCGGTCTCTTATAGGCCCAGAACTCGCGTTCCTTGTCCCAATCGACTTCCCGTTCGGGACGCGACGAAGCGGCTCCCCCAACGCTGGCTGAGTTTCGAGGGTCCGGCGCCCCCATCGAGATCCACTTCTCGAAGTCGGCGATGACATCGTCGGGCAGTGGACCGCCGCGATTGTCCGGTGGCATTCGAAGCCGCCCCTCCTGGCGGATGGCCCGGAGGAGGATGCTGTCATCGAGGTTCCGGGGAACGACGGCGGGCCCCCGCTCGCCTCCGGCCCGAATTCCGTCGCGGGTGTCGAGGACAAGGTCGCCTTTCATGGCGTCCTTTTCCTCCGAGTGGCACTCATAGCAACTGTTCGCGAGAACGGGTCGGATCTTCTTCTCGAAGAACTCGAGTTCCTCGGGCGCGATGGAGGCCCTTCTGGGCGCCCCCATGACGGCAGTGGCGATCGGGAAGACAATGCAGAGCAGGATCGCGGCGAGCCGCAGCCTGCTGGATGATCGGAAGGATATCATGGTAGGGATGCTAATGTTGCTAAGGTTGCAGGAATTCGGAGGTTGAGTGACCCCGATCCCTTTGGCAGGGGGTGCCTCGGGGACCGGGGGAAGGTTGGGGTTTGTCGGTGGATGGATGGGGAAACGCCAAGTCGGTCGAACCGCCCAGGCGGAGGCGCGATACGAATAACGGGCCCTCGCCGAGGAACGGCGGCACGAAGGACGCCGAATAGGAAGGTGAGTGTTCACGATAGGTTGGCGACGGTTTGCGGGTGTTCGATGAACGAATCGGACTACCGCGCGATTCGATAGAAGCGCCGTGCCGCGTCCACCGGTTCGGTGTGTGGATTGGTGGCCCCGGGTACGGTGACGAACGGACCGTCGGGAGCATCGCTGCGCTGCAACTGCCCAGGACCTTCCCAAGCCACAACCACGTTTCCCGCCTGGATCCCCACCGAGGTAATCCGGGGCGGACCGCTCCCGTTGTCTTCCGGGGGCGGGATCTGTGCGAGTCGATGGAGTTCCGCTATGCGCGCCGCGGACAGTGCGCGGTCGATGATGACGAACTCGTCGATGACCCCATCGAGACTCTCGTTGCGATTGGCCGATGAGGGATCGATCGAGGTGTTGATGCCGTCGTGACGGCGGAACGGAGCGCTGCCCAACCCGATTCGGGTGTTGGGATGCTTGTAGATCTGGCCGATGCCCCCGACGACTCCGACGAGTTCACCGTCCAGATAGAGGCGCAATTGACCGGTGAACGTGGTGGCGGAACCGTCGAGCACCGCGGCGACGTGGTACACCCGCCCGGCCTGGACGGGTACCGAGACGAACTTGGCGGTGTCGGGATTTCCACTGAGGGCGCCCCAGGGACTTGCCGGTCCCTCGCTGACGCTATTGTGCGCGGTGAAGACCAGCAGGGCCTCGGTGGGCGCGTTGGTGTCCTGGGTTCCGTAAAGGTAGATGCCGATGCGGTCGTGCCCGAAGATCGCCGGCGCGGCGACGTTGGTTCCGTCGGTGATCCGCGGGAGCGAATCGGCACGGAAGTGGAAGAGATGGGTTCGCTTGGCCCATGGGCCCAGAAGCGCGTTGATATCTCTGCCGTTGGGCAGATGCAGGTAGTTCAGGCTATCGCCGCGAAATCCGATCGCGGTATCGGTCGGCAGGTTGGAGACCAGGCTTGGAACACCGAGGGTGGGGCCGTTGGTAATGATTCCCACCAAGTTCTCCGGCACCTGGTCGAATCGGGAGACCAGAGTGAAGAAGTTTCCGCCCGAGGTCTCGTTCAACGGCCAGTAGCGCACTGGATTCTCGGCCAGAATCTCGTCCCGATAACTCACCGCCGAGACGAAACTGGCAGTGGTGGTGAGGGCATTCGGGATGAAGGCCCGGTCGCGTAATCCTTCGACCGAGACCGAATACCGCGTGCCGTGAGTCTGCGGCGAGGTTTCGAGGACGACTTCGCGCCCGTCGGCCGACAAGACGGCCTCAACGAGGTTCAGCCCGGCAATCCGGTACGTGGCAGGGTTTGCGGCGGTAAGGGGGTCCAGCGGTTCACTGAAGCGCAGCCGGACCTGGTTGAGCGAACCGGACAGGCCACGAACGCCCACCAACGCTGGAGCCACGATGTCCGGCACAACGGTCAACGAGGCGGGGGGGCCGACGACGAAGCTGAACTCGTTGCTGACCACGACCGAGTATTCGCCCGCCGAGGCGATCGTCGCCTCGAACTCCAGGGCCGACCCGTTCTCTCCTTCGAGAGGGACACCGTTTCGTGTCCACTGGAAGGTGAAGGGCGGCTGCCCGGCGGGAACGACTGAGAAGCGCGCGGTCTGGTTCTCGACGATCTGCCTGGCGCCCAGGTCGCTACCGGTCCCGATCGCCACGGGTCCCTCCGACGCAAACGAGAACGCCACAGTGGTTGGGACCACAACGTTTTCGGGTGCGAGGATGTCGGCGACGTCCTGCACTGTGAGTTCGTACCGACCTCCGGCGGCGAAGTCGAAGGGACCGTCGAGCCGGACCGTGACGAGGTCGTCCTGCAATTGGGCGGATCCGATGGCCAGGACGGTTCCCTGGTCCGTGCGCAGAGAGTAGTTCTCAACGCGATTCGCCGATTGCGGACCGACGGGCTGGTTGAAGACGACGTTGACGCGGCGCGGGTGTCCGCGCGGATCGACGGACTCGATGATCGTCGGCGGGTTCGTCGCCGCCAAACTGGCCCCGATGCCGGCCAGGTAGCGCGCTCGGATGCGCTCCTCGGAGAGCACGGTGTTGTACAGGGATAAGTCGTCGATGATGCCGTCGAGCGGGCCGAACGCTGCGCTGACGTTGAAGAAGGTCCGCGCGCTGCCGCTTCCGATCCGGACGTCGCCGTTGTGATTGTAGATTTGCCCGACGCCGTTGGTGGATCGTGCCACCAACTCGCTGTCGATATAGAGTCTCAGCTCGCCGTCGAGGCTGTCGGTCCGGCCGTCGAAGACTCCCACGACGTGGTAAGTCACGTTGGTGCGGATGGTGTGGGTGACATACACCGGATCGAACTGACGAATGCCGAAGGGGGCGCCGGGACCGTCGGGGCCGTCGTTGAAGGCATGAAACACCAACTCCGACTCGGCGGGATTGCTCTTGGCGGGATCGCGCCAGAGGTGCAGGTGAATGCTGCGTTGTCCGCCACCCTCCTCGTACAGACCTGCGGTATTGTGCGGCAACGATGTGGCGCCGGGAGGCGGGACGCTGTGGGCCCGGAACCAGAACTCGACCGTCTTCTTGGCCCAGGGTCCCCGGAAGTCGTTGATGTCCCCCCCGTTCGGAACCGCGATGTAATTCGTTTGGGCGCCGACGAGATGCACGGCGAACTCACCGGTCGCCGACGGCACCAGGCTGGGAACCCCGAGTATGGGCAGATTGATGTAGGTGCCGTTGGTGTTGGCTCGGTCTCCGGCGACCGCCTCGGTGAACGCCACCGTGCCGGAAGTCTCCTCGAACCGAAAGAAGCGCGTCGGCTGGTCGGCGAGTACCTCGTCCCGATAGGTGATGGCCGAGACGAACGACACATCAGTGTTCAACGAATTGCCGGCGACAGCCCGGTCTCGAAGACCCCGGATGACCACGGGATAGGTGATGCCCACGCGTTGCGGCGTTGTCTCGAGGACGACGGTTCGCCCATCCGCGCCCAGCGTGGCGGAGCCGACCCGAAGCAGAGGCGAGGAGTACGTCGCCGGATCCGTTGCGGTGACGGGATCGAGCGGTTCGTCGAAGGTCAGTTCGATACGGTTCACGCCGCCGGCCAGTCCGCGGATCGCGATCAATTCGGGCGGTTGCAGATCCGCCAGGACGGAGACGCTTCGGGGCTCGCTGGTGAACTCGCTGAACGCATTGCGAACGCGAACCGAGAACTGGCCGCCGGCCCCGGCGGTGGCGGGGAATCGGAGGATGCGAGAGGATTCGTTCGGGATCGCCACTCCGTTCCTGACCCATTCGTATACGAACGGTCCCGCCCCGACGGGCAGGGCCTCGAGTCGCACCTCGGAACCCTCCGGGAATTCGCCGCCGAGAATACTGTCGGAGGAGAGGCCGACATCGCCGATGTCTCCCTCGCCGTAATTGATGTTGAGGTCGTCGATCCAGTGGGTCTGGAACCACGACCGCGTGCGTGCTGCCAATCCGATCTGGGCGTTGCGTACGATCTCAAACGGGGTGGGGAACTCGTCCAGAATCGTGACACCGTCGAAGCGCAGGGTGAGGAGTCCGTTGCGGCGAAGGTCGATGTCCACGTCCACCCAGCGCCCATCGAGTCGGGTGATGGGCGGAATGCCGTTCAGGGTTAAACCGTTCGTGCCCGCGAGAACGTTTGTGAGAACCTGGTTGTTGAAGACAACGCCAAAGGCCACGGGATCGATGGAGCTGTCGGGATGAGTGTCGAAGGTGAAGGCGATCCGGTCCCCGGGCACGTCGGGTGCAAATCCCTCCTCCGGTGCGGTGAGCGTTCCCAGGGGGAGATCTCCGGCCACGTTGACGCTCATTCCGTCGCCCGGAAGATCGAGACCGCTGGTCGAATCCCCGTCCCCGAACCGGGCCTTGAACCGGATTCGGACCTGGTCCACATCGCGGCGCTCCTCCAGGAGAACGGCGCCGTTTCGATTCCGGAAGGCGTCGGTGAGTTGCAGGAAGCCGCTGCCGTCGTGACTTCCGGTCGAGATGACATCGGCGGACCCGAAGAATCGGAATCCGGACGGACGTCCCCCATCGAAGGTGTAAGTGGTCCCGATCGGCGCGGAGAAGACGAACGCCACCGTGGTGGGATCCGGCGCAATCGGATTGGGGGCAGTGGCCCGGTCGCGTACGTTTCGAACCGTGACATGGTAATCCACCCCGGCCCGGAAACCGAACGCGCCCGATAGCTCCACGACCCGGTCGCCCGAAACGGACACGGCGGACCCGACGGTCAAGGTGTCCCCCCCGACGCTCCGGACCTCGTAGTTGGCGACATCGAGCGCCGATGCGGGCTCCACGGGTTCGCTGTAGGTGATCCGCAGGAGATTCGGATTCCCCCCTGTCTCGACTCCGATGACGGAGGGGCGGGTGGTATCGGGCTTCACGGACAGCGTCGCGACGGCGGAATCAAGGGAGCCGAAGGCATTCTCGACCCGTGCGGCGATGCGCTTGCCGTGAAGGGTGGCCGGGACCCGTGGAATGGAAAGGAAGGACAGGTTCTCGTCAGGGATGACCTCGCCGTCGATGGTCCATCGAAAGACGGTCGGTTGGGCGGCCACCACATCCAACTCGAGGAGCAGTGCGCTTCCCTCCTCCAGACTTACCGAGGCGGGCAGGTTCCCGCCCTCGCGCCCCCTGACATTAAAGACAGGAGCGAGGTCGGTTTGGCCGGTGCCCAGGAAGGGATCGATCGGGTACTGGGCAAGGTGCAATGCGGGGACGATCTCCTGAACTCCGTCGGGACGTTGCCAGCCGACCTGGATGTAACTTGATCCTCCGGCCTGCTTGTGAAGCACCTCGAAGTAGTACTTCCGGCCGCGCACCAGCGAGATGGGCGCCGAAAGGCGCTGGTCCTGTCGCGGACCGCCGAACAGGGGCGCCCCGCTCTCCGTCTCGAAGGCGATGGTTCGCTTGTTCGCCTCGGTGTGGTCCGTGCTCAACAGGAGGGCCGAGTTATCGTCGCTGGCGACGTTGAACAGATATTCTCCGGTGACTGGGGCCTCGATATAGCCCCTGATATAGGAGCCGAAGTCGTTGCCGGAATTGTCCTTCCCCTGGAGCCCGGCCCTCAGGGGCGACCCCGGAAGGGCCGTGAAGTCGTCGAGCTGCTCCCGGAACGAGGGTTGGTCCGGGAACCGGGTTGAGTTTGTGAGCGAGGCCAGTCCGATGCGGAAGATTGTCGGCGAGGAACTGACGGAGAGATTGTCGTAGTAGAGACGGACCACCGAGCCCGCCGATGCAGGCCGGACGGGAGCAAGGACAACCAGGGCCAGCAGAAGCAGCCGGCGGCCCAAGTCAGAACCTGCATGGTTTGTGGATTCTTTCGAAAAAGTCATAGGTCATTGGGATGTATCATGGGGTAGGTATCGGGCGGCGGATGTCACCTTGCGCCAGCGACGCCGGGTTGGCGCAGCGGTGCGATTCGAGTCGGTGGAATCCGTCAGTTGCCGCGCAACCAGGCGGGGAAGGAGACAATGGTCTTGTAAGCCTCTGGATCCCACTCGCGGTGCCATTGCTGTGCCCACAGTTGGCGCGGGCGGATCGCCCGTGCGGAGCCGTCGAAGTACACGAATTGGACCCGGCGATCGTGGCGGGGCAGGGCGAAGTGCTGCATCTCGTATGAGGCGAAGCCCTCGATGCTGGAGTAGGTCCCCGGTTGCTCGGGCGGACTGTAGGCGATGCGGCTGGCGTAGTGCGGGCCCCCGCCGCGCCACATCGAGTCGCCCATGAGTGGGATCTCAGTGACGTTGGCCACGGGAGTAAGGGTGCCCCAATGCCATTCCCGCATGCGGCCCTGGATGTCGTCGTCGGCCTTGTACATCCACAGATTGGCACCGTAGCTGGCCGCTTCGCCCTCAGCGTGTTCGCCCAGGCCCATTTCGTAGGCGTACTGCACACCGCCGAAGGCCTCGAAGCCCTTCGCGTTCGGGATCGGGCGACGGCGGGTGGCTACCGGGCACAGCAGGAGATCCTTGCGTTCGCCGATCCGTCGCTGCAGGGCGTTGAACCATTCTCCGCGGGCCCAGGATACGGTGGAGCCCGTCGGCAGCTTGTCCTCGTGATCCTGGCCGTACAGATGCCACGTCACTCCCCACTGACGCAGGTTGGAGAGGCATGAGGCGGCGTGAGCCTTCCCCTTGGCCTTGGCCAGGGCAGGCAGCAGCATGCTGGCGAGAATCGCGATGATCGCGATCACCACCAGGAGTTCGATCAGCGTGAATCCCTTGCGTGGGGCAGGGCCCGCGACGTTGCAATAACGAGTCTTCATGGCCTGCATGGGATCAGTCGGTGTAGGCGGGCCTGGACGGATAGCCAACGGGCGCCCGCAGAGAATCGGGGTCCCGAAGGTGGAGCGAAGGGCCGGACCCGGTTCGTCCGGTGGAGGCAGGGGAAGTCGGACGTTCCGAAAAGGACTGAGAAGTCCGCCAAAACGCCGAAGCAGTGGGGGGATGCGTCGCGGCGGAATCGGAAGGGTGCCGCGGCGTCAAGGAGTCCGAATCCGGTCCGAGAGGCGAGGGGCCGAACGGGAGAGGCCCCGGGTAGTACGTAGGTTCCATAGGTTCAAGCTCATGATCGATTTCATGGAGGGAACTTCTGGAGGACCAGTCGGTGCACCGTCCGGGGTCGCAACGCTCATCGGAGCCGATGTCGCGGAAGAGAGGTTGGAGAAATCAGGCTACATTGTCTATAGAAAAAATATGCAATGTTGGCCGAGGGGACCATCGACATCGGCCGGGGGGAACGAAGGGCGCCTGCCGGGGTGAGGATGAAATGGGATGGGAACCTGGGGTCGAACCCGCGGAGCGGGGTTCGACCCCGGGCGAATGTCTGTCATCCCTCCGGGATGGCGGCAAAAGGCGGATTCCTGAGGGTGGGATTCGGACTTGTGCTCGTACTCGATGGGGAGCAGGAAGGGCGCAGCCCCAACGACGCTCGGGAGTCGAATTGTCAATGTACGGATTTGACCCCGGTGCGCCGCTGGTACTCGTAATCGTAATCGTACTCGCCCTGCCCTGTTCGCGTGCGGAATCGGAGGTGCGAGCAGGATCGAACCCATCGGACCCGCCAGGAGGCGACGCTGAGACGGTGTGCCTGCGAGTCGAGGACGAGAACGAGTACGAGTACCGCCCTTCGGGCTGAGTACGAGTCCCGGGGAAGGGGAAAGGGATTGGAGCATTGGGATGAGGACTCGCGGAGCTCGTCCCTCCGAAGGGTGAAGCGGAAGAGGTGGGATCGGAGGGACCGTTGGGTGTCCACGCTTCAGCGTGAGCCTCCCAAATCCGCCCCGACACGCTAAAGCGTGCACACCCAACAGAGTTCGACCCAGCCTCTACCCCCCCCACCACGTCCCCGCCCTCCCAGCGCATCTCAGACTCTTGCAGCGGGCCTCGTACTCGTCCTCGTAATCGTCCTCGTCCTCGTAATCGTAATCGTAATCGTAATTGCCCTGCCCTGTTCGCATGCGGAATGGGAGGTTCGAACAGGATCGAACCCATCGGGCCAGCCATGAGGCGACGCTGAAACGGTGTGCCTGCGAGTCGAGGACGAGGACGATTACGAGTACCGCCCTTCGGGCTGAGTACGAGGACGTGGGAGGGGGAAAGAGAGTGGAGCAATGGAATGAGGACTCGCGGAGCTCGTCCCTCCGAAGGGTGAAGCGGAAGAGGTGGGATCGGAGGGGCCGTTGGGTGTCCACGCTTCAGCGTGAGCCTCCCACATCCGCCCCGACACGCTACAGCGTGCACACCCAACAGAGTCCGTCCCAGCCTTTGCCCCCTCCACGTCCCTGCCCTGCCAGCGCACCTCAGCCTTTTTGCAGCAGAACCTCGTACTC
This sequence comes from Verrucomicrobiia bacterium, assembly GCA_019634625.1. NCBI lineage: Bacteria > Pseudomonadati > Verrucomicrobiota > Verrucomicrobiia > Verrucomicrobiia bacterium. Next base: position 22,499 of record JAHCBA010000026.1, on the reverse strand, counting down.
GTACTCGTACTCGTGCTCGTGCTCGTGCTCGTGCTCGTGCTCGTGCTCGTGCTCGTGCTCGTGCTCGTACTCGTAATCGCCCTGCCCTGTTCGCATGCGGCATGGGAGGTGCGAACAGGATCGAACCCATCGGGCCAGCCATGAGGCGACGCTGAAACGGTGTGCCTGCGAGTCGAGGACGAGAACGAGTACGAGTACCGCCCTTCGGGCTGAGTACGAGGACGGGAGAGGGGGAAATGGAGTGGTGCATTGGAATGAGGACTCGCGGAGCTCGTCCCTCCGAAGGGTGAAGCAGGGTGGTGAGATCGGAGGGCCGAGTTCCACGAGGCCGCAAGGGTGTGGTGCATTGGGTTGAGGACTCGCGGAGCTCGTCCCTCCGATGCGCTGCCTGCTCCCCCACAACTCCGGGATGCATCGTGCAAGGAGTTGGCCCCATTGCCGCCCTTGCGGCGGCGGGGCAAAACGGGTAGGCAACGCGGGCATCGCCCAGAACGCCATGTCGCCCGACGGCCAACCCAAAGTCGCGGTCTCGTACTCCTGGAAGGAGGAGAGGGATGGGACTTGTCGCGGAGCCGTGGATGCGTTTTGCACGCACCTCGGGTCGCGAGGTGTCGAGGTGATTCGCGACACGGATCGGGTTCGGCACGGGGACTCGTTGACCGGGTTCATGCGAACGATCGGCGCATCGGACTTCCTGTGCGTCTTCCTCAGCGAGGCCTACCTGCGGTCGCCCAACTGCATGTATGAACTCCTGATCGCCTGGAAGCGAAGTGGAGAGGACACCGAGAGCTTCCGCCGACAGGTCAAGGCTTGGGTGATGCCGGACGCGACGGGAATACGGGACATCGTCTCGCGTGCAATGTATCTCGACCATTGGCGAGCCGAGAGGGAACGGGTGAAGCCGGTCATCGAGAGGAATGCCACCGACGGGCTGGCTCCCGGAACGCTGGCGGAGTTCTTCAGGATCAAGGAGATCGCCGACAACGTGGACGCGATACTGCAGTTCATTGCCGACCAGCTCTCGCCGGGTTCGGCGGAGGCGTACCGTCAGTGGGTCGATGAGAGTTTCCCGGACGCAACGCAACTGGCCGAGATCTACGCCCAGACGGTCAGCGAGATGGAGGCGCTTCTGGCGAGGCGTCAGGTCCTGCGGGAGTTCCTGGAGCGAACGACGACCGGACTCGTCCGGTGGGAGGGGGCAAGGTGGCGTCTCTCGCAAGACGTCGCCTCACGACGCTTCGATGTATGTCCTCATCTCGGTGCCATCGTCGGCGGATTGCCGGACTTCCACGGAGACCGGCTGGATTGGGGCGCGCTGGGTGAATGGGCGGGTGGACTGGTGGTTCTGGCCGTCGATCGGGAGTGGGTTCTCCGCAGCCGCCAAGCGGCCCGGTGCCAGAGTGCGGAGTATCCGGCGGATGACGAATCGATCGGAGTGGGCGGAGGACGCACGGCCAATCTCCTTCACGTCGCCGGCTGCGCGTTGGCGGGCGGCATGGCCCGGCTCGAGAAGGTGTTTGGAAGGCCGCCACTCGACGAGTTTCGCATGCCTGGCGTTTCCAAGGTGATGAAGGGGATACTGCCCGGCGATCTGGCCCGGGAGATCAAGCTGCACTTCATCCGGTACATCCTGAAGGACGAGCCTGTCGATGCCGGGGACGCCCGGCGGATCGAGATTCAGTTTAATCGGGCCAAGGCGGTGATTTCCGCAGCCTACCGGGATGATCGGACCCCTTACGTGGCCAGCGGAGACGGCTACCGCGAACTGACCGAACTGATACGTCGCGAACTGAAGGTCGAGGACCTCCTGCTCATTCATCCCAGCGGGGATGACCCGCAGGGCCTGCTGACGGATTACGTACGGGCGCTGCGATTCCTGTGGAAGATCTATGAGGAGGTCGAGGCCCGGAAGAGTTCCCGGGCGACCTAGCAAACGCTCACCCAACCGAGTCCGAATCCAGTCCCCATGCCCCTCGACTTCTCCCCAGACCTGTCAACGCCGATCGAGATTCCCCAGCAGGATTCCTGGCCGCCAACCCGGCATCGGTTCGATCCTCAGACCGTTTGGGCGGTGCAGGCGGCGATCGCGGCGCAACGCCCGTTGCTGCTTGGAGGCGAATCGGGGATTGGGAAGAGCCAGGTGGCGCGGGCCGTGGCCCAGGCCGTTCGAGTGCCCTTCCTGTATCACGTCGTGGACGAACGCACCGAACGCGACGACCTGATGTACTCGTACGATGCGGTTGCGAGGCTGGCGGAGGCCCAGGTGAGTGCGGTGACGGCCGGCAGGGACGCCGATGGCTGGCGGGCAAGACTGGCCGAGCCGAACTTCATCCGGCCGGGCATCCTGTGGTGGGCATTCGCATGGGCGGATGCGCAAAGGCAGGCAGAGACCTTTTCGAGACATTGCCGAACCTGCGAGGTGCCTGCGAAGCCCGACGATTGGTCCCCCGATGCGGCCCGACCGTGCGGGCCGGTGGTGCTGGTGGACGAGATCGACAAGGCCGATCCCTCGGTTCCGAACGGACTTCTTGAGGCCCTGGGGGGGCGAGGATTTCGAACGGCCCAGCTTGATAAGCCCGTTGCCTTGAAGCCGGGTGCGCCGGCTCCGTTGGTCATCATCACGACCAATCGCGAGCGTGAACTGCCACCTGCGTTCATGAGGCGATGCCTCGTCCTGAAGATGCCATTTCCGGCGGGACGCGAGGAGGCGGAGCACTTCCTGATCGAGGAGCGGGCGCGGGTCTTCTGGGGACCCGAACAGATCAACGACGCCGTCTGTCGCATCGTGGTGGATCAGTTGTTGGCCGAGCGGACGAGTGCCGCGAGGGATTCGCTGATCGTCCCGGGCGCGGCGGAGTTCCTCGATCTGATCCGGGCCCTGGTGGAGATGTACCCTGGCGATGCGGAGCGGCAGCGCGGGGCGCTGAAGGAGATCGCCCCATTTGCCTTGAAGAAGGACTTGTCCGACGGGGTATGAAGACCTTCCCGGCTCTCGGTCGAGCGGATCTGCTTCGTTTGCGAGGCAAGACGGGTGACTTCGAGGCGATGGCGCGCTTGCTCGGGTACGAGCGTCTTGCCGAGGCCGGGAGTCATGTCGGGTCCGGGAGAAAGCCCGACGACGGAGTCGAGGCAAGCGGAAGCCAGGGCGGGTCGTTGCCGGTTCCACCTTCCATCCCTGCCGAACGCGGGCGGTTGCGATTCCTCGTCGCCGTCAAGGCCGAGACCACGCCTTCCCAGAAGCGTGCCCGCCCGCGGGGGAACCCGATTTCGGATGCAGCTCTGGAGGTGAACTGGGCGGTACCGGATCCGGCGATTCGGCCTCTGAATCCTTGGGCGCGGCTGGCGCCATTCCTGAAGCGACGGCTGGGTGCGGTGACGGCCAGCACGCGCATCGACCTGCGCCGGTTGACGAGGCACATCGGCGAGGGGCTGCCGGTCACGGCCCTGCCTCGTCGGTCGCGGCTGGCATGGGCACCCCAGGCCGCGATCTGGTGGGATGCCACTTCGGAGATGGACCCGTTCCGGTGCGACATCGAGTGGGCGATCCAGCGATTGAAGCGGGAGCGCGGTGCCGGCGGGTTGGGCGTTCGCGTCTTTCGTTCGGTTCCCGCACCGGCCCAGGTGGCGGGGATTCCACCGGGAACGCCCATTGTGCTTCTCTCCGCGCTGGGACAGTTCATTCGGTCCGGGGAAACGATGGCCGCCTGGCGGGCGTTGGCCGGCTATCTGGCGTCTCGTGGCCACCCGATACAAGTGCTGACGCCATGTCCGAGGGGGCGCTGGAAGAAGGAGGTCGCGAGGGCCTGGCCCGGTGCGGTCTGGGATCGGCGACATCGCCTTCCCCGGCATGGCGGTCTGCGGCAGCCGGCGGCGGTTTCGATTGAGGATGACAGTTCCACCGCGGACGGACTCCTGGATCTGCTGGCACCGTCCAGCCGGATCGAGGCTCCGCTGCTTCGCGCGGCCCGACTGCGGCTGGGGGCTGGTGCGGATGCCGGCACCGAGTGGGACGCCTGGCACCACGCGGACTGCTGGCGGGGGCCGGATTGCTTCGGGCTTTCCCCGGGTGAGTCGTATGACAGCCGGCTTCAACGTCGCTCAACCTCGGGCAGGAAGGACCCGGCGCTCTTCAAGGACGTTGGGAGGCTCATTCGCGAGCATCACCGGTCCGTGAGCCTGGCTATTGCAGTCGAGGCGGAATTGCGCGCCTGCCTGAGCGGGTCGCCGGATGACACCGCGATGGAAAGGGCGAAGGGGATTCTCCGGTCCGTGGTGGATCGGCTCTGGTTGCTGGCGACATCGACCGCCGATCGGGCGCCTTCGGAGGGCGCGATTCCGAGGTGGTTCATCGACATGGTCGGACGGTTGTCGCCGACGATGCGGGGAGATCCCGCGGCCAGGGAACTGGTGGCCCAGGGACTCGCCCTCGCGCATGCCGCCTTGAAGAGCGTGCATGTGCGCGTCCCGGAAGGTGTCGATGAGGAGACCTTTCGGCAGATCACGGACGAGGCGGCGAGCCGCTATCCCGAGCCTGTCGAGTACCGGATCGAATTGGCCGGGCAGGCCCGCTTCGCGTCGTTGCGGCTCATCCCGGCGGTGTCGGGCAGCGCGGGAGGCCAAGCGGTTCCGCTGGGGGGATTTCGGGCCGCGAGTCCCCGGATCCATGTTGGGTTCCCGTCGCCCGCGGGAGGACACCACAGCTACCGCATCACGGAGCCGGGCGAGGTGATTGAGCTTCCGAAGATCGAGAGACCGACCGCCATGACGCTTGTCTCGGATATCCATCGCGTCCGCTTCGAGGCCCTCGAACGCCCGCCATGGGCGGAGCGGATGACGTACGACCGGTTTGGCCTCGCCGCGGAGTTCGAGGTGGGGGGGGTGAGGTTTGGGCTGCGATGGATTCCGCCGGGGACGTTTCTCATGGGATCGCCCGAGGACGAGCCGGGCCGCGCCGACTGGGAGGGTCCGCAGCATGAGGTGACGCTGTCGCGGGGGTTCTGGCTGGGCGAGACGCCGGTGACGCAGGCGCAGTGGCGGGCGGTGGTCGAGGCGGCGGGTCGCGAGGCCGGGGGGGTGAATCCTTCGCCCAGCTACTTCCAGGGGCCGGTCGACCTTCCGGTCGAGCAGGTGAGCCACACCGACTGCGAGGCGTTTTGCCGGCTGCTGGATGGGGTGCTGCCCATGGGGCCGGGGTTCGGATTGCCCACTGAGGCGCAATGGGAGTACGCATGCCGGGCGGGGACGACCACAGCCCTGTACACGGGGGGTATCACCATCGAGGGCGAGAACAATGCGCCGGAACTGGATCCTATTGCGTGGTATGGAGGGAACAGTGGGCTCGATGTCGAGGTGAGAAATCCCCACGACAGCCGGGACTGGCCGAACAAGCGGCACCCGCACGAGGGGGCCGGCACCCATCGGGTCCGGCTGAAGGACCCGAATCCGTGGGGGCTGTACGACATGCTGGGCAATGTCTGGGAATGGTGTCGGGATGGGTGGCGTGACCGGTATGAGACCGAGTCGGGGGTGAATCCGGTCCTCGAAACCAAGGCCGGCGCCAGCCGGGTGGTCCGCGGCGGCTCGTGGGGCCCCCACGCGCGCGTCTGCCGTGCCGCCTACCGGTACCGCTGGGACCCTGGCGACCGGGGCAACGGCCGGGGCTTTCGCTTGGCCGCAGGTCAGGAGCTCGGGGCGGCGGAGCCGCGAGGGAGCGGAGCGCCCGGATCGGGGGCCGGAGAGGCGGAGCCGGGGCTGAGGGACGAAGCCCGGAGGCCCCGCCCGCCGCGGAGCGGCGGCAAGATATTCGAGGCGACATGAGAATGCGGTTCTTCCATCCCTTGGAGCGAACGACGGCGAAACCCGGAGGGTTTCCAGAGATTAGCCGGGGGTTGAGCCCGCGTCCGCGGGGGATACCCCCGGAGCGGGTAGCGCAACGGACGAGCCGACCCCGGACGGGGTCGCAGGGGGTGTGGAGGCGATGGGAGGTTCCATGGGGCGGTGTCGGTGTCACCCCGGCCGGGGTGAGGACGAAATGGGATGGGAACCGGGGGTCGAACCCGCGGGGCCGGGTTCGACCCCCGGCTAATGTCTGTCATCCCTCCGGGATGGCGGAGGAGGGGCGCATGGGGTGGAGGAGGCGAGGGTTGGCGGCGCTGGTTCTCCCGTGAGCAAACCCGACGTCATCGAGGCACCGTTGATCCCCTTCTTTCCGCCCGTGTGGGCGGAGGTGTTCGGGGAGGATCGGCATGGGGTGTTTGCGGCGTTCACCTTGAAGGGCGTGGAGTTCGTGTGGCGCTGGATTCCGAGAGGGCGGTTTCGCATGGGATCGCCGGAGGACGAGACGGGGCGCTGGGACGATGAGGGGCCACAGCACGAGGTCACCCTGACCCAGGGATTCTGGATGGGGGAGACGCCGGTGACCCAGGCACAGTGGATGGCGCTGATGGGAGAGAATCCCAGCCAGTTCCAGGGCGAACGGCGTCCCGTGGAGCGGGTGACGTGGCGCGAGGGGGTCGCGTTCGCCGCACAATTGTCGGAAGCGGTTCCCGGCCTGTCTGCCACCCTGCCGACGGAGGCGCAGTGGGAGTATGCGTGCCGGGCCGGGACGACGGGAGCGTTTCATGACGGCTCGGCCTGCACGGTGCCGGGAGGGAAGGACCCGGCCCTGGAGCGGCTGGGGTGGTATGGCGAAAACAGCGGAGGGCAAACCCACGACGTGAAGGAGAAGCGTCCCAATGCATGGGGGCTTTACGACATGCACGGGAACGTCTGGGAGTGGTGCCGGGATGGGTGGTCCTCGTACGGTGCGGAGGAGGTGGTGGATCCTGAGCATGACCCCGCAGAGGATGGCGCCAACCGGGTGGTCCGCGGCGGCTCGTGGATCGACCGCGCGCGCGACTGCCGTGCCGCCTTCCGGTCCCTCAGGGACCCTGGCTTCCGGGACTACTTCCGGGGCTTTCGCTTGGCCGCAGGTCAGGAGCTTTAGGCGGCGGAGCCGGGAGGGAGCGGAGCGACCGGATTGGGGGGCCGGAGAGGCGGAGCCGGGGCTGAGGGACGAAGCCCGGAGGCCCCGCCCGCCGCGGAGCGGCGGGCGGGATTTTGAGGTTCGATGAGGGGGCGGGACATCCATTGCGCGGAAGGACCGACGGTGAAATCGGGAGGGGTTCCAGAAATTGGCCGGGGTTCGACCCGCGACCAATGACTGTCATCCCTCCGGTATGGCGTTTACAACGACTGGCTCCTCCGCGACCATCGCACGGTCGTTATGATCACCCGTCTTCAGGTCGAGAACTTCAAGAGTTTCGGTTCTGAGATGAATCCGCTATCTCTGCGACCCCTGAATTTCGTTGTAGGTGCCAATGCTTCTGGCAAGACGAATCTTCTCTCAGCACTCCGTTTCCTGAAGATCGCATTGCTGCAGAACGTGGAGATTGCGGTGGGCGAGTTTGAAGGGCCGGGCGAGGTTCGCAACAAGATCCAGCGTGAACGCAAGGAGGCGAAGCCAGTCCGGCTGCTTCTCAGGATCGATGGTGCGAAGCTGGGAACATTCCGGCGTGTGAAGGCGGCCCCCCTGAATGTCAGGTCGTTCGATTACCTTGTGGAGATCGATGTCCGGTCGAATGATGAAGAGCCACTCGTGCTGCGAGAGAATCTTGGGGTGGTCATGGTTGAAGCCACGGAAGGGAGTGAAACCGAGTTGCGATACAGGATGGAGCGCACCCGGAGTGAGGTCATCCTCCACGACGGCATTTTTCGCAAGACTCCAACCGAGTCGATTCCCATCGAGGCCCGGGACAGCTCGCGGCTGGCGGCTGGCGCGGCGTTTTTGAGCCCACCGCTGGTTTTGTTCCGCGACTACATCGAAGGGTGGTCCTTTTACAACATCAGCCCCTCGATTGCCCGGCAGCCGTGCAAGGAAGTGCCCGAGCTGGCGCTTGGCGAATCGGGGGAGTTCCTTGCCGCCATTTTGCACAAATTGGAGAAGCAACACGGGGATGAGGGTTCGCTGGATCAGATTCTGAACGGTCTTCGCGGTGCCGTGCCGGGATTCAAGAGCGTACGGACAAAGCCGCTCGAAGTTGAGGGCAAGTGGACTTTTCAAGTGGTTGAGGACCGCATCCGTGGTGCCATTAATCCCCGGTCCGTTTCCGATGGCACCATCCGCCTGCTGGCCTTGATGGTCATCGCGCACTGGTCGGCCCGCCGATCGACGCTGCTTGCCATCGAGGAACCGGAGAATGGCCTGCACCCGCACCTGTCCGGGCACATTGTGGAACTGCTTCGTACGGCCTCGGAAACCCGTCAGGTGCTCGTCACAACTCACAATCCGGATTTCCTCGACGAACTGGAGCCGGAGGAAGTGCTTTTATGTGACAAGGCTGAAGGATTCACGGTGGTCCGCCACGCCTCGGAGGTGGCGGAGATCAAGTCCTTTCGCAAACACTTCCGTCTGGGTGAACTATGGGAGCAGGGGACCCTGGGAGGGATACCATGACCATCGGCATCGGGGTCGAGGGACCTTCGGACTATCAGTTCTGGAACAAGGTTTTCCACAAGCATTTTCGCGGTTGCAGGTTTGACGTGAGAAACATGAAGAACCGCGACAAACTCATCCGCGAAACGCCAAAACTGCTGGAGACTTTCCGCGACTGCCGCTACACGGCTGGATTCGTCCTTGTGGATCTCGACGACGACCCCTGCCTGGGAAGTGTCTTTGAACTGTTTGATGCGGCAGTCCGGAGTGTCGTGCTTCTTCCAGACAAGGGCGCCCGCTTCCTTCAGGTGTGCATTGCGGTCAAGGAACTGGAATCATGGTACCTGGCTGATGCGGCCGCGATCAACGCCGTGATTCCGGGATGCGCATGGAGTGCACCCTCGGATACTGGAAGGGTTGCCAAGGGCAAGGTGCGCTCGCTCCTGCGGAACCGCCTTGGCAAGCAGGCCAGCTTTAATGAGATCGACTTCGCAAAGTCCATGGCAACCAAGTTTGACCCTGGGCGGGCGCGGCCCCACTCCGCGTCGTTCCGCCATTTCTGGGACAGAGTCGAGTCGAGAGTGCGGCGTCGCGGGGATCCATGAGGGATTGGATGCCCGACCCGGTCGAGATATCAGGATTGGAGTCGGTGGGTGGGGAACTCCCATTTCTCGGCGCGGCGGAGGAGTCCGGTCCAGGTGACTTCGCCCTGGGCGTAGGCCGCGGCGCCGCCAAGGATGGTGGTGAGATTGCTGCGGACGCTGGGTTGGACCGTGGGATTGTCGGTGCGGCCGGCGAGGATGTCGCGATGGAAGGTGGCGATGTTGTTGACGGCTCCCTCGGTGTAGAGATTGCCGAGGCGTCCGCCGTGGTAGCCGTCCTCGCGGGAGCGGACCCAGACTTCCCCGAAGTAATGGGTGTCGGCGGTCCCTTCGGTGCCATAGGCACGACAGAGGATGTCGTCGTAACCGTGACCGACCTGTTTGGAGCTGAAGGTGGCGATGACCTGGTCGGGGAAGGTGTAGAGGACCGCGAAGTGATCCCAGCAGGTGCCGAAGGGACGGACCCTTCCGCCGGTGCCGACGGCCCGGACGGGGTTGGCGTCGAGGAACCAGGTGGCGACGTCGAGGGAATGGATGTTCTGCTCGGTGATCACATCGCCGGAGAGGACCTTGTCGATGGCCCAGCAGCGGAGGCGGAGTTCGGGGTTGTCGGGGTCGCGGGCGAGCTGCTCGCCCATCTGGGCGAACATGAGGCTGGTCTGGTAGTTGGATTCGACGGATACGATCCTGCCGATGCGTCCCTGGTGAATCCAGCGGGCCACTTCCTGATAGGCCGGGTGGGCGCGGGTCTGGAAATCCACCAGGAAACAGAGCCGCTTGTCGGTGGCCCGTCGTCCGGACTGTTCGATGGAGAGGCAGCCCGGGACATCGACGGCGACGGGTTTGGCGAGGAAGACGTGCCTGCCGGCATCGACGGCGTCGGCGGCCTGTTGGGGATGGAAATACGGCGGTGTCTGGATGACCACGGCGTCGAGGGACAGTTCGAGCAGACGTTGGTAACCGGAGAGTCCGGAGAACCGGCGTTCCCCGGGGACGCCGAACTCACTGCCAACACTCGAGGTGCGCTCGGGGAAGTAGTCCGCGACGGCCGACAACTCGTAGCCGCCATGCTTCCTGAACAGGTCGGCGATCCAGCGGCCTCGCCCGCCGCATCCGATCAGGCCCCAGGAGACGCGGCTGTTGGCGTCCGACCCGAAGGCGGTTCGGGGCGAGACCAGGAGCGCGGCGGCGGCGCCGGTCGAGGCGAGGAAGGTGCGGCGGGTCGGGAGGGAAGGGGAGGGAACGGATGGGTTCATGGCGGCTGGAGGGTGGACTGGCGTGGGGATTGGTTGGGCATCGTGTACCAGATGCGGGCGGCGACGGGAATCGCATTGCCGTGGGTGACGTGGGATGCTGGACGTCGATGCGGCTGTTTCTCGGGATGTGGCCTCCGGCCGGCGAGGCGGCGGAATTTCTGGATGGATTGGGCGACGCCCTGCGACGGCGGGCGCCGAAGGGCCATCGGACGTTGGCGGAGTTCCCCCTGGGCGAAGGTGGAGTCAGGGGCTGAGGGCGGGGCGGGTGCGGACGGGGAAGGGGGGGCGGACGGGATGGCGGGTTGGGGATTCGGCGAGCTGCTGGAGGATCACCTGGATGGCGGTTTCGAGCTGGGGATCGCGGCCGGCGATGACTTCCTTCGGGGTTTGTTCGACTTCGATGTCCGGGGCGACGCCTTCGTTTTCGATGCCGAAGCCGTCCTTGTTCCAGAAGGCGAGGTTGGGGGCGGTGATGCGGCCGCCGTCCATGAGGACGGGGAAGCCGAGAATGCCGACGAGCCCGCCCCAGGTGCGTCTGCCGATGAGGGGGCCGAGTTCGAGCTGGCGGAACATCCAGGGAAGGAGATCGCCGCCGGAACCAGCGGTTTCGTCGATGAGCATGACCTTGGGGCCGTGAATGCCGGCGATGGGGGTCTTGAGGTCGGGTCCGTAGCGCATGGCCCAGCGGGCCGTCACCGGGCGGCGGAGGATGTCGATGTAGTAGTCGGCGACGAGACCGCCGCCGTTGTGGCGTTCGTCCACGATGATGGCTTCGCGATCGGCCTGGGGGAAGAAGTAGCGTTTGAAGTAGGTGTGGCCGAGGGCGGCGGTGTTGGGGACGTACACGTAGGCGACGCGACCGGCGGTGGCTTCGGTGACGCGCCGGAGGTTGCCTTCGACCCAGTCGCGGTTGCGGAGGGCGAGTTCGCTTTCGAGGGGTACCACGCGGACGGTGCGGGCATGGGTGCCGTCGGGGTTGGGGCCGACGGTGATCTCGACGGGGCGACCGGCGAGGCGTTCGAAGGCGCGGTAGAGGTTGTCGGGGGGATGGAGGTCGCGTCCGGCGACGGCCAGGAGGTACTCGCCTTCCCGGACGTTGACGCCGGGTTCGGTGAGGGGCGAGCGGAGGTCGGGGTTCCAGTTGAGGCCGCCGAAGACCTTGCGGAAGCGGTAACGTCCGTCGGTGATCTCGTAGTCGGCGCCGAGCAGGCCGACGGGAATGGTGTCGGCGGGGAAGGCGCGGTCGCCCGGGGACTGGTAGGAGTGGCCGACGGCGAGTTCGGAGAGCATCCACTGGATGACGCGGAAGAGGTCCTCGCGGGAGGTGAGGTGGGGGAGGAAGGCTTCGTACCTGGCGCGCATGGCGGGCCAGTTGGCGCCATGGAAGCCGGGGTCGTAGAAGAAATCGCGATTGATGCGCCAGGCTTCGTGGAAGATCTGGGCCCATTCGGATGGCGGATCGACGCGGACGCGGACCCGGTCGAGATCGATCTTGAAGCGGGAGAGGTCGGGCTTGTCGCCGAGGTCCACGAGGTGGAGGGCTTCCTTGATGCGGAGGAGGGCGCGTTTGCCTCCGGGGACGACCTCGAGGCTGTCGGCGTGTTCGAGCAGCCGGGTTTCCTTGCGCGGGGCAAGGTCGTAGCGGAAGACGGCGTGTTGGGAATCGGCGTCGGCGGTCGGGGCGCGGCGGTAGAAGAGCTGGCCGGCGGTTCCGACGGCGAGGTCGGCATAGGCTCCGGCGGGAAGGGGGAGAGCGAGGATGCGGGAGGCGAGGCCTTCCGGGTCGAAGCGGGTTTCGGGCGGAGCCTTGGAGCCTTCGGGGTCTTTGGGGTCTTTGGAGTTCCTGGATTTCCCGCCCGCCTCGGGGGAGGTGTCGGAGGCGGGTTCAGTGTCTGGTGCGGGCTGGGGATCGGGCTTTTCCTCGTCGGATTCGGGGGCGAGGGGAGAGGGAACGTCCCTGGGGAGGACGGCCAGGTAGGGGCGCTGGACGGCGCGCATATCGGCGCTGGCCTGGGAGAACCAGTCGCGGACGGGGCCGGCGTCGGTGGAGACGAGGAAGTAGAGGAACCGGCCGTCGGGATCGAAGACCGGGGTATGGGCGTCGGCGAGGCCATCGGTGACGGCGAAGGAGCGCCCGTCGGCGACGGAGAAGAGGAAGATCTGCTGGTGGTAGGTGGGGGTGTTGCGGGTGTGGGCGATCCATCGGGAATCGGGGGACCAGGCGTGATGGAGGGCGGGGGCGGGACCGAAGATGGCGTCGGTCGAGACGCGGGTCTGCTGGGCGGTGGCGAGGTCGATGAAATGAATCGAATGGGCGTTGTCGGTGAAGCTGATGCGGCGGGAGTCGGGGGACCATTTCGGGTTGGCGTAGAAGCCGGGGCCGCGGAGGGGGAGGATTCGGGTGGGCCCCTGTCCGTCCTGGGGGGCGATGTGGAGGTCGTAGTTGCCGGAGGTGTCGGAGAACCAGGCGATCCAGCGTCCGTCGGGCGACCAGGCGGGGGAGCGGTCGTGGGTGCCGGGCGATTGGGTGAGGTTGCGGTCCTCGCCCTTTTCGCGGGGCAGGGTGAGGATCTCGCCGCGGAACTCGATGGCCAGGCGATTGCCGGAGGGGGAGGGGTGGTAGCCGCGGAGCCAGGAGGTGCCGGAGGCCCAGCGGGGTCGGACTTCGAGAAGATCGGTGGTGAGGGCGAGGCGCAGGCGGGTGGATTCGGAGGTGTCCGGCTGGAAGAGGTGCAGGCTGCCGGCCTGTTCGTAGGCGATACGACCGCCGCCGGCCGAGGCGCCGAGGACGGGGAAGTCGGCATGGTGGGTCAGGCGGGTGACGGCGCGGTGGGCGGGGTCGAAGGTGAAGAGGTTGAATTCTCCATCGCGGTCGGACCGGAAGCAGAGGCGATCGCCGAGCCACATGGGATCGGTGTCGTTGCAGCGGCCCTGGGGTTGGGGGACCTGTTCGACCTCATGGGTGGTGGTGTCGAAGAGGAGGATGCGGGAGGTCCGGCCGCCCCGGTAGTGTTTCCACTGGCGGAAGGGTTCGGCGAGGGGGACGTAGGCGATGGTGCGGCCGTCCGGGGCGATGGCGGCGCGGCTGGCGTTGGGGATGGGGAGCCGGGCGGGGAAGCCGCCTTCGACGGGGACGGTGAAGAGCTGGGTATAGCGGCCGGTGTACACTTCGCGGGCGGAGCTGAAGAGGATGGATCGGCCGTCGGGAGTGAACCCCAATGCGATGTCGTCGCCGGGATGCCAGGTCAGGCGACGCGGGACGCCGCCGGAGGAGGGGACGACATAGACATCGGTGTTGCCTTCGTAGCGGCCGGTGAAGGCCACCAGGGAACCGTCGGGCGAGAAGACGGGGCCGGATTCGATGCCGGGATGGGTGGTCAGGCGGCGCGGTTGGGCGCCATCGGGGGCCGCGATCCAAAGGTCGTTGGCGTAGGCGAAGGCGAGGTGGGTTGCACTGACGGCCGGGTCCGAGGCGAGGCGGGTGTCGGATGGATCGATCGCCCCGGCGCCAAGGGTGGCAAGGACGAAGACGGCCGCGGCGCGGGCCGGGCACCAGCAGGGAAGGCGATGGGGGCGCATGGCAAAGGGCTTCGGAACGCCGGGAGGGTAGGCGAGGACGGCTGAGGGATCCAGCAGATGGGCGATGGGCGCGCCGGTCCAAGAGCGGCCCCGGTCCATTCCGGGAGGCCGTGGGGGGATAGGTCCGCGCTGGTCATGGGGGGACGATTGGCGGCAAGCTGGACGCGACTCCGATACGACCCATGAGACTTCCTGCGACTTTGCGCCTGGCGGCGGCCCTTGTGCCGGCAACCCTGACGGTGGTGGCGAATCCGGTGTTTGACTGGCCGCAGCACGACCGGACGCGGCCCCTGCCGCCGATCATCGATCCCGGAAGCGCCAGCACGCCCGACCGCGCGGGGCGTGCGCCGTCCGATGCCGTGGTGCTGTTCGACGGGTCGAGTCTGGACGGATGGGTGGCGGCGGATGGGAGCCCGCCGCGATGGGTGATTCGCGACGGGGCGTTGGAGTGCGTGCGGGGCGGGGGATACGTCCGGAGCCTGCGGGCGTTTGGCGACTGCCAGGTGCATCTGGAATGGGCGGCTCCGACGCCACCGCGGGGGAGCAGCCAGGGGCGCGGCAACAGCGGGGTGTTCCTGATGGGACAGTACGAGGTGCAGATCCTCGATTCGCACGACAACGAGACTTACGCCGACGGGCAGGCGGGGGCCGTGTACGGGCAGCATCCGCCGCTGGTCAACGCCGCGCGCCCGGCGGGCGAGTGGCAGAGTTACGACATCATTTTCACGAGGCCCCGGTTCGATGCGGAGGGGCGGGTGGTGTCGCCGGCGCGCATGACGGTCTTCCACAATGGGGTACTGGTGCAGCACGAGGTGGCGCTGGTCGGGCCGACCGGATGGCTGCAGCGCCAGCCCTACCGGCCTCATGCCGACAAGCTGCCCCTTTCGCTGCAGGACCACGGGAACCCGGTGCGGTTCCGGAACATCTGGGTTCGCGAACTGGGGGCGGACGCGCGGCGGGCGGAGATGGTGTTTTCACGGGCGACGCTGGACCGGCTTCGGGGGACCTTCCGGTTTGAGGACGGGCTGACGGTGTCGATCGCGCGGCCGGGGGATTTGCTGGAGGCGACCTTCGGGTTCCCGGGGCGGGGCATGACCTTCCCGTTGCATGCGGAGTCGAGGGATCGCTTCTACATCCGGAGTTTTGATGGGGAGATCGATTTTCGGACGGGACCCGACGGGACTGCGGAGTCGGTGGTCCTTCGCGTTTCGGGGGAGGCGCGCACGGGACGGCGCCAGCCCTGAGGGGGCTTCGGGGTCAGATCTCTGAATTTGACAATTCGAGACCCGCCAGGGCGCGACTCGACGGTAAATGTCAAATTCAGAGATCTGACCCCGACTCTCCGGCCCGCTGCTGTGCCTTGGCCAGCACGTCCACCAGGTAGCGCAGTTCTTCGTCCACATGGTCGCCGGGGCCGAGGGTTTGGGCGACTTCGGCACGGACCCACTGGCGGAAGCGCCGGCGCAGGCGGTGAATGGCCACCTTCACCGCGCCCTCGCCCATCCCGAGCTGCGCCGCGGCCGCCGCCTGCGTCAGGTCTGCCGCACCGCCGGCGAGCCAGGGTTTGAGCGTGGCGAAGTGTTCCGCCCGTCCGGCCGCCGCCGCCTCGGCCGCCAGCGCCGCAAGGGCGCGGTCCATCACCGCCAGCGCCCAGGCCCGGTCGAAGAAGGCGTCGCCCGCGTCCGCCGGCGCGACGGGTTCAGCGGCGGCTGCGGTGGCGTCGTCGGGTGCATGGAACGGCACCCGTTCCGCGGCGCGTTTCAGCCGCCGGTCGTGCTTTCGTGTGTCGGCAAGGAAGTGTTTGAGCGCGCCGAGCAGGAAGCTTCGGAAGCGACCGCGGGCCGGATCCGCCCCGGCGAAGCCCGGGCCCGCAAGCACGCGGGCAAAGAACTCCTGCGCCAGTTCCTGCGCGGCATCGGCGTCGCGGCCCTCGCGGCGCAGGAAGCGGATGACGGCCGGCCAGTACGCCTCGCAGAGTTCGCCCAGCGCAACCCGCGCGGAGGGCGCGTCGCCCTGCGCCGCCAGCACGAGCGACCATCGTGTGGGGGCGAAGGCGGTTTGGGTGGCGGTTGCTGCCACGGGGCTTCGAGGGGTTGAAGATGTCGTTTCCACGGATGCGGGTTCAGCGGCGCCGATGCGGTTCGTGCGGCCAGGGGTTCGGGCGCGGGCCGGCTCCGGCCCGATCCAGCTTCCGGTATGCCCACGCCGACACCAGTCCAGGCACCAGCGAGAGCGGCACGATGGGAATCCACAGCCACGGCAGCGAGCGGATGAGTGTTCCTGCCGCACCGGTGGCCGGCAGCCGGTGGCCGACGGCCATGAATCCGCCGATGCCCTGGTGCGCCACCACCAACCCGCCAAACCCGTTCCATCCGGCCGCAACGCCGCCCAGTGCCAGGATCAGTCCCACGGCCAGCCCGCCGAAGCTGAACAGGCCCACGGCCAGTCCGCCCACGGTGGCGACGCCGAATGCCAGACCGCCGAACGCGAAGAGGCCGAACGCCACGCCGCCGAAGGCGATGGCACCCCGTGCCAGCCCGCCGATGGCCAGGACGCCCGTCGCATGGCCACCGATCGCCACGATGCCGCGCGCCTCGCGAACCCGCCCCGTGACGGGATCCGATCCGCGAACGATGTGCAGCAGCGGGAGGCCGAAGAGCGTGCGGGCGGACTTGTACTCGGAGGGGCGGGCTCCTGCGGGGGCGGTCGCGTCGGAGCCCTCGTTGCCTGAAATCGTGGCAGTCCGCCCCTCCGGAGCGGCGAGTCCTTCCACCTCGGTTTTCACCTCGGCGGCACTCTGCTGGCGCAGTTCGCGTTCCTTGGCCAGCGCACGCAGCACGATCCGGTCCACGCGTGCGTCGAGCGGTGTCTTCCGGGACGGCGGCGCGAAGCGGCCCAGGGGCAGTTCGCCTGTGAGCATCTCGTAGAAGACCACGCCCAGGCTGTAAATGTCGGCGCGATGGTCCACGGCGGCGGGCTGCTCGATCTGCTCGGGCGCCATGTACTGGGGTGTGCCGAGGCGTGCTCCGCTGGCGGTGAGGGTGCCCCCGCGGGCCGGGGCGCCGACCAGCTTGGCGATGCCGAAGTCGGCGATCTTCACGCGGCCCTGCGCGTCGAGCAGCAGGTTTTCCGGTTTGATGTCGCGGTGAAGGACACCCCGTTCATGCGCGTACTGGAGGGCCTCGCAGATTCCGGGCACCAGCGCGAGAGCCTCGGCGGGCGTAAACCGTCCGGCGTTCATGGCTACCCGGAGGTTCACGCCGTCCACGTATTCCATCAGGAGGTAGGCGAAGCCGCCGGCCTGTCCGAAGTCATGCACGCTGACGATGCCGGGATGGGCCAGGCGTGCGAGCAGACGGCCCTCGCGTAGGAAGCGTTCGGAGAAGTGCGGGTCCGCGGCGAGGGGAACGGGAAGGAGCTTCAGAGCCACCAGCCGTTCGAGATGCGGCTGGCGGGCCTGGAAGACGAAGCCCATGCCGCCCGCACCGAGCAGGCCCAGGATTTCGAGCTGGGGGAACGCGGCGCGCACGGCGTCGAGCGAGGGCGGTTCGCCGCGGGCCGTGGCGGAGTCGGTAGGGGCGGCGGCGCCGCCGAGGGCACAGCGCGGGCAGAGGGCTTGTGGCGCGTCGGCCGGGATTTCGGTGCCGCAGGCGGGGCAGGTGGGCGAAGGGATGGTGTCCATGCAAGGGCTTCCTGAGACACGGCGCGGGAGAGGTTACCGGACAACGGCGGCGGCTGAGAGATTCTTCATGGCCCTTCCCCGGCACCCCGTGCATCCCGGAGTTGTGGGTAAAGCCGCGAATGGCGCCAAGCGGCGCTTCGGAGGGTCGAGTTCCACGAGGCCGCAACGGTGTGGAGCGTTGGGTTGAGGACTCGCGGAGCTCGTCCCTCCGATTCGCTGGCTCGTTACCGACAACTTGGGGATGCACCGCCCGGCACCCGTCAGGACGCCCCTTCCACCCGGTAACGCTGCAACCGTCCCCACGCCGGCCAGGCTCCGTCCTTGCGGGCTGGTTGGCTGACGGCCCCCGCCAGGACCAGCCACCCGCCGTCCCGGTCAAATCGTGCCTGGGTGACGCGCATCTTGTTGTCGAGCGAATGCACGAGGCCGCCTTCCGCAGCGTTGAACACCGCCGCATTCCAGGTCCCCTGGGCCTGCCGGCCCGCCATGACGAAATGCCGCCCGTCCGGATGCCACGCCACCGTCTCCATCAGACCCGACCCCCGCTCCCCGTCGCGAATCCGGTCCAGCCGTTCCCCTGTGCGCCAGGCCCACCGCTCCCAGGTCATTCTCCCGTTGCCTGCCATCGGGTCGGTCATCGGCCCCATGCCGCATCCCAGCAGCGACGTCCCGTCAGGTGCGAACGCCAGCCCGTAGATCCCGCCGCAGTAATGGTGCGTTTTGATCGTGCCCCACGAGGTGAAGTCCGGCGCCGTCCAGTGCCCCGCCGGCGCTCCCGCCCCACCCGCGCCCAGATCCCAGACCCGCATCTCGCCCATCATGTTGGCGGCCGCCAGATGCCCCCCGTCCGGCGAGAAGGCACAACTCAACACCGGCGGTCCGTGGGAAAACGCCGCCACCGGGTCCCCGCTCGCGGTCTCGAACACCCGCACCGACGATTCCGTCTCCGCGGCGGGTTCGTACTTCCACCCCCCCGGCAGGTACTGGCCGGTGACGCTGGCCACCCGGCGGCCATCCGGTGACAACGCCAGTTGCCAGCTCCAGAACCGGTGCGCCACGACCCGCCGCCATGCCCGCCGGGTGGCCACGTCGTGCCAGAGCAGCACGCCATCGTACCCGCCCGAGATCAGGGTCCGGCCGTCCGGAAGCAGGACACACCCGCTGGCAAAAGAGGCATGCGTGGTCGCGAACGTCCCGACGGCGCTGCTCTCCAGGTCCACGGCCAGGATCGTTCCGTCCACGCAGGCCGCATAGGCGCGGGTTCCCTCCGGTGCCAGGGCCAGTCCCAGCACCCCGGTGGGCAGGGTGCGTTCGTGCGCGAGGGTGAGCTTCATGGGTCAGGCCAGCAGTTCACGAATGGGTTTCGCCCGGTCCTCGACCCGGCGGAAGGTGGGCATTCCGGGCAGGTCATACTCGGCATGGGGATCGATCCCCAGCGCCGTGAAGATCGTGGCAAACAGGTTCTGCTCGTCGTACGGCCGCTCGATCACGTCCACGCCATCGGCATCCGTCGCGCCCGTCACCACGCCCCGCTTCAAGCCGCACCCGGTCATCATCAGGCTCCAGGCATCGGGATAATGGTCCCGCCCGCGCGCCGCGTTGAGCCAGGGGGTCCGGCCGAATTCACCCATGGCGATCACCAGCGTCGATTCGAGCAGCCCGCGCTCCTCGAGGTCGTGGACAAGGTGGAACAGCACCCGGTCCAGTTCAGGCACCAGCATCTGGTGGATCTCGTGCTGGAAGACGTGGTTGTCCCAGTTCATCCCGTTGGCGACCATGACGAACGGCGCCCCGTGCTCGACCAGGTGCCGCGCCAGCAGGGCGTGCTGGGCGAAGCTCCCCGGACCGTACCGCTCCCGGTCCTTCGCCGGCAGTCGCTCCAGATCGAACAGCGGCGCGCTCGCCGCCATCCCGCGCATCCGTTCGAACGCCGCATTCTGGCTGCGTGCCACCCCGCTTCCACGGTCCCGCTCGAACTTGGCGGTCAGGAACCGGCGCAACGTCTCCCGCGTTTCCCGGTCGTGCTCGGGGATGGCGTCGGTCGCGCTTTGCACGACGCGGGAATAATCGCCGCCGATCCGCACCGGCGCGTGCTCCGCTCCGAGCCATCCCGCCCAGTTGCCCGCCTTGAAGGCTTCGAACTCGTTCCCGCCCGGGATCGGATCGATGAAGATGAAGTTCGGGATGGGCGCGTCGAGCCGCCCGATCGCCTCCGACAGCGCGCTTCCCAGTGTCGGCCGCGTGAAGCCCGCCCGCTCCGGGTTCCCGCGCTGCAGCAGGTTGATCGCCTGCAGATGCTCCGGTTGCGCGGTCTTCATGCTCCGCACGATGTTCAGCCGGTCGGCCATCGAGGCGCACTGCGGCATCAGCGACGAGAAATGGACCCCCGGGATCCGGGTCGGAATGCTCCCGAACGGCCCTCCGGTCGGGCGCCCCGGCTTCGGATCCCACGTCTCGAACTGGCTCGGCGCCCCGCAAAGCCACAGCAGGATGCAATGCCGCCCGGACTTCCGGGTCGCCTCGGCAAAGGCGGCGTTTTCGAACAGCCCCGAGAAGCTCGCCACCGACGCCAGGCCGCCCCCGGCCAGTCCCTTCAGAAACAACCGCCGATGCAGCCGATGTTCGTCCACCGGACATTGGCCGGGCATCAGGCCCGTGGAGTCATGCGATTCGTTCACGGCATCACCAGGAATTCGGCGCTGTTCAGCAGGGCCCACAACAGGTCGCGCGTCGCCGTCTCCGGCCGGTCCTCCCGCCCCAGCAGGAAGGCTGCCGCGCCCGCCGCCTCCTCGGCATCCGGCTCCCGCCCATGCACCCACAGAAAGGCCTCCCGCACCCGCACGGCCACCTCCGGCACGGCCGCCAGACGCTCTGCCGCACTCCCCGGTCCCGGTTCCAGCAACGCCTCCAGTTCCGGCGCATGCGACAGGAACTGCGCCTGCTGGTAGCTGGCCGCATACATCTCGGGCAGCACGTCCGGCATCGCCGCCGCCACCGCCCGGCGCAGCGCGTCGTCCTCCGGGCTCAACCCCAACGCCACCCGCCACGACCTCGCCAGTTGCTCGGCGGTCAGCGGCCGCTCCCCCGCTCCCGCGAACGTCCCTTCCGGCACGTCCGCCCGGGCCAGTCCGTAGGCGCGGCTCAGAACCATCCCCCGGATCACCCGGCGCACCCGGTACCCGTTCCCCGCAAAATCCTCCGCCAACCATTCCAGCAACTCCGGATGACCCGGCACGTTCCGCTCCGTCATTTCGTCCACCGGCTGCACGATGCCCCGACCGAACAGCACGGCCCAGAGCCGGTTGACCATCGCCCGCGCCAGCCGCGGGTTGTCGCGCGTGACCGCCTCCGCAAACGTCGCCCGCCGGGAATGTTTCGGAACCCGCACCTTCGCTTCCGGATCCACATACAGGGCATCCCGGTCCTCCCCGGTCGTGTCTCCTTCGACCGGCGCATCGTCCAGCGCATCGTCCAGCACCCGGCCGTCGAGAAGAACGACCCGGGCCGGTTGGGATTCCTTCTCGAGATTGGTGAAGTTCGCGTGCCCGCCGACCGCCGATTCCCCGACGTCTCCGGTGCCTTCCACGTTCCGGCTCCGGGCAAACGCCGCCACCAGCCCCCAGTAGTGCGCCTGCTTGATCTCCCGGGCCAGCGCGTGGTCGTGGCACTGCGCGCAGTCGATCCTCACGCCGTACACCACCGGGGAGACCGCTTCCGCGATCGCCTGGTGATCGTTGCGCCGCTCGAACAGAAACCACGACGCCCCCCGGTCCTCCTCACCCGACGATCGCGCGACCAGAAGCTCCCGCACCACGTCGTTCCAGGGCCGGTCCTCCCGGAACGCCCGCTCCAGGTACGCCCACCAGCCGCGGTCGCGACGCCGCACCTCGTGACTCTCCCGCCGCACCCGGCCCATCAGGAAGACATCCCACAATTCCCTCAGGCGCACCGCATGCTCGTCCGAACCGAGCAGCCGGTCCACCCGTTCAGCCCGCTTCTCCGCCACGGTTCCCGGCGCCGCCATGAACGCCTCCACCTCGTCGCCCCGCGGAATCCGACCCGCCAGGTCGAGGTACACCCGCCGCAGCCAGGTCCGGTCATCCAGGTCCGGCGCCGGTTCGATCCCCCGCGCCGCCCACGTTTCCGAAAGAAACCCGTCAATGGCCTCCTCCACCGACGCGAAGGCCCGCTCCGGCTCCGACTCCTCCACCCGTTCCGGAGAACCTTCCTCCCCACCCAACGCCACAATCCACGCGCGGATCGTCTCCTGCTCCGCCTCGGTCAACTGCTTGCGCGGCGGCATGTGCGGGTCGGAATCCGGCGCCAGGTAGGTGTAGAGACGGCTCTGCTCCGGCACCCCCGGCACCACCACCGCCCCGTCGTACCCCCCCTTCCAGATCGCCTCCGGGGTGTCGAGTTCGAGCCCGCTCTTCCGCTCGATCGGCCCGTGGCACTTCACGCAATGGACGTCGAGCAGCCGCTGCACCCCGCCCGACCACAGGGCCGAGGCCTCCGACCCCTCGCCTGCAGGCAGGTAGCCGGCCCAGCAGGCAATCAGAATGGAGGCAAGGCGTCGCATGGTCGGGGAGAACGGCCGGAACCCTAGGCCCAGTCCCGCCCCGGGGGCAATCTGCGATCCATTGCCGCAGCAGTTCTCATTTTGGAAGAGTGGCCTGAGCGCGAGGGTGGACGCGTGGGTAGTGGAAGGGTGGCGTGATCGACGAGGAGGGCCCTAGACGAGGGCGGAGGGGAGATTCGGGCAGGCGCAAGCCCCGCGGACCGAAAGGCCGCGGTGGGGCGGAGAACCCGGTCAGGCTTTTTTCGAGTACGGCCCCAATTCGAGACCTCGCATCATGAAGTCCAGGAGTTCGCTCCAGCCGGGAAAGTGGATGTAGAGGGTCAGGGCT